>JAYTTA010000499.1:0-13688 GCA_043745345.1 Acetobacteraceae bacterium
GCAGATCGGTAGGCCTCGCGCACCCATCAGGTCCTCCTGCCATGGTGGACCCAAATAGAACCAGAGCTCGCCGAGCCGGAGAAATCATAACCGAGTCAACAAAAATGCTCGGCGGTATCACTCACCGTCATTCGTCAGCGTTGAACAGCCCTGGAGAATGGACAGCCCTGCGGCGATCGGGAGGAATGCAGCCCGCCGCTGCTTCGTGGAACCGCGCCTGGACATCTGCCTTCCGGCCGTGGGGCTTTGCCCCAAATTACCGGAGCTCAGTCCCAAACCCCGCCAGGATAGCGTCCTGGACCGTATCCGTGGGTAAGGGGCTCCTGGCGGCTTGTCGGCTACGTTCTTGAGGCCAGCTCCGGCCACCGTTCAGCCCACGGCTTGACCGCCTCGATCCGACGCGCGATCTCCATTATCACCGCATCGCCGCCGAAGGGTGCCACGATCTGCACGCCGATCGGCCTGCCATCCGGATGCGGCGCGCCGGGGATGCTGATGCCTGGCAGGCCGGCCGCGTTCACCCAGCCGCAGAACATGCCCTGCGTGGCTGGCGTCGATCCCGGCGGCGCTTCCTCCTCTGCGCGCCAGGCGGGCGCGGCCGCGCTCGGCATCACCAGCGCATCCCATGCCCGGTCGGGCGCGGCCCAGGCGGCGGTGACGTCGGCACGCCAGGCGGCGAGCGCGTCCATCGCATCGACATAGGCGGTCGCCGGCAGCCCCATCCCGCGCTCGATCGTGGCGCGGATCATCGGCGTGGCGTCCTCACGCCAGCGTTCCGGGAACCGGGCGGCGACCCGGGCGGCGCCGACTGCTGTCAGCGTGCCCCAGAGGCTTCGCAGCAATGCGAGATCAAACGGCGCCATGGCCGGCACGACCTCGCAGCCGAGGCTGCCAAGCAACTCGACAGTGGCAGCCACGCTCGCGGCGACCTCCGGCGTTGCACCCTCCTTGCCGATCGCGGTCAGCCAGCCGATGCGCAGGCTTTGCTTGATCTGCGGGTCCGGCGGCAGGCGCTGCGAGGCCGGATCGCGGGGGTCCGGTCCCGCGAGGGCGTCGTAAAGCAGCTTCATGTCGCGCATCGTGCGTGTGAACGGGCCGATGGCCTGGAAGTCGATCGCCATCGGCGGGAAGCCGAAGCGTCGCGCGATGCGCCCATTGGAGGGTCGTAGCCCGACCAGGCCGGTGTAGGAGGCCGGCATCCGCGTGCTGCCCCCGGCGTCGGTGCCGATGGCGAGCGGAGTGATCCCGGCCGCGACCGACGCCGCCGCGCCACCGGACGAGCCGCCCGGCGTCAGCGCCAGGTTCCAGGGGTTGCGGGTGACGCCGGACAGCCGGCTTTCAGTGCGGCCCATCATGGCGAATTCTGGCGTCGTGGTTTTGCCGACGATGACCGCGCCGGCGGCGCGCAGGCGCTCGACGCAGATGTCGTCCTGCGCCGCCACATGGTCACCGAACAGCAGGCTGCCCCAGCGCGCCGGCAGCCCGGCCACGAACAGGTTGTCCTTCACCGAGATCGGGATGCCATCCAGCCTGCCGCGCCGCGCGCCCGCCGCCTGGCGCGAAGTCGCCTGCCGCGCCGCCTGCCGCGCGCCTTGCCGATCGACATGGCTGAAGGCGTTTAGCCCCGGCTCCAGTGCGTCGAGCCGTTCGAGCGATTTTTCCAGCAGCGCCGTCGGGGTGACCTCACCTGCCTCCAGAAGCTCCGCCAGGGCAGTCGCGTCGAGCCGCCAGGTTTCGTTCATGTCAGGTCTCGTTCATGTCAGGCTTCCCCGAAGGCGCGGGCGACGGCCATCAGCTCCAGGTCGCTGCCCCGCCATCCGACGATCGACAGTCCGACGGGCGCACCCTCGACGGTGGCGCCGGGCAGGCTGACCTGCGGCACCCCGGTCAGGCCGCCATGGCTGGTCAGGCAGCTGATCCGCTCGCGCAGGAAAGCCAGCTCCGAGTTGGGCAGGCCTTTGCGCGGCGCCGGAAACGGCGTCGTCGGCAGGCACAGGATGGCGCCGTCGGCCAGCAGGTGGCGCAGCCGCGCCCGGGCCTCGGCGCGCATCAGGGCGGCGGCATCGCGCTCGGCGTCGGTCAGCATCGAGGCCATCACCAGGTTGCGCGCTACGCTGAAGGCAAAGCGTGGGTTGTACTGGTCGAGCCACGGCTCGAAGCTCCGCCATGACTCGCTGCTCTGCAGGACGCGCTGCGCCCGCTGCCACACCGACAGGCCGGGCGGCGCCAGCAGCACGTCGCCCCGTTCACCAATAACCCTGACCAAGCGTTCCAGCATCGGGGCGAGCGCCTGCTGCACGGCCTCGTCGGCGAAGCCCCAGGCATCGGTCGCGACCAGCAGCCGGGTCGGCAGGACGCTGGGCAGAGAACCGCCGCACAGCACCTCGCCGACGCGCGCGAAGGTCGCGGCGTCGCGTGCCAGCCAGCCGCAGGTGTCCGCGCTGGGCGATTGCACGGTGATGCCGGTAAAGTCGATGCGGCCATGCGTCGGGCGTATCCCATACAGGCCGCAGAAGCTGGCGGGGACGCGCACGGAGCCGCCGCTGTCGGTGCCGAGCGCGAAGTCGCACTCCCCGCCGGCGGCGGCGGCGGCCGAGCCGCTGGACGAACCGCCCGGCACCCGGTCCGGCGCTTTTGGATTGACCGGCGTGCCGTCATGGGCGTTCTCGCCCAGTATGCCGAGCGAGACCTCGTCGGTGATGGTCTTGCCGACCACCGAGGCGCCGGCGGCGAGCAGCGTCCGCACCACCCAGGCGTGCTGCCCCGGCACCGGATGGGCGCGCCGCCAGTCCGGGTTGCCGCCCCCAGTAGGCCAGCCCGCGACATCGATCAAATCCTTCACCGCAAAGGACAACCCCGACAGCGTGCCCCCGGCCGCACCTTGGATGGTGCAGCGGGGGCCGGGCACGAAGGCATGGAGATCGTCCATCCGATCGGCTCCAGGCTGGCTTCCTGCCAGGAAATCCAGCAGCTCGGCATTGAACGCGACCGGATCGACGGCCGAGAAGGCATGCCCGCCCTCCGCTGTCAGCCGGAACGTCGCGTTCGGTATGCCGGCGGCCAGGACTTGCGAGCAGGGATACGGCACCAGCACGTCGTCGCGTGAGGCGGCGACGAGGGTCGGCGCGGCGATGTCGCCAAGGCGGCCGGATGCATCGAAGGCAAGCAGCGCGCCGATGCGCTTCATCAGGTTTTCCTCTCCCTGGAAATGCGCGACACCCTGGGCTTCCTCGCGCGCTACCCGGTCCTCGTTGCGCGACAGCCAGGCGGCCGGATAGAGGAAGATCGGCTGGGCGGCGGCGTAGGCCCGCGCACCGCCCTGGCGCAGCAGGCCGATGCGGGCAGCGAAGCAGCGCCTGGTATGCGCGTCCACGCAGGCCCAGGCGTTGACCAGGACAAGACGGTCCAGGCGTGCGGGCGCGCGAAGGGCGAGTTCGATGCCGATCAGGCCGCCGAGCGCGTGGCCCATAAAGTGGCATCGCGCGATGCCGGCCGCATCCAGCATCCCGACCACGTCGTCGGCCATGTCGGCGATGGCGTGGCTGTCGGGCAGTGTCCCGAAATTGGCGCCGGTGCCGCGCTGGTCGTAGGTCAGGACACGGAATTTTTCGCACAACGCGGAAAGCTGCGGCTGCCAGAAGCCGGCGAGGCCGCCAAGCCCGGCCGACAGCACGATTGTTTCGGCGCCGGGCCGGGTGCTGCCGGTTATCTCGTAATGCAACTCTTCATTGTCCCGCGGTCGGGCGTTTGCCGACATGGGCAATGCTCGCGATCTCGACCAGGGCGTCCGGCTTGACCAGGCCGCACTGGATGCAGAACCGGGCCGGCTTGTCGCCCGGAAAATATTCGGCATAGACCGTGTTGATGGCCGCGTAGTTGGCCCAGTCGGTGACGAAGATCGAGTTGAAGGTCACGTCCGCCATGGTGCCGCCGGCAGTCTCGACGACGGATTTTATGGTCTCCAGCACGTATCTTGTCTGGGCCGCCGCGTCGCCGGGATGGACGACGTTGTTGCCGGCGTCGAAGGCCAGGGTGCCGGACACGTAGACGATGCCGTCTGCCAGGGTGCCGGGCGAAAACGGCGCGATCGGGATGCCCGTTCCGGGCGGAACGACGATGGTCTTGGGCAATGTCCTGGCCTTTCAATCGTTGAATGCGGGAGCCGTCTGCGAGATCGCGCCGCAGAAATCGGCGACGTTGGAGACCCAGCCGAAGAACGTCTCGATGTTGTAGAGCGATGCCTTCTGGATGAAGTCGGGGCCGACCGCGTGGGTCGCGTCTTCCAGCACGGCGCAGAAGTATTCGAGGTGGAACGCGTCACGCAACGAAGATTCGACGCAGACGTTGGTGGCGACCCCGGTGAACACCAGGGTGCGGATGCCCCGCGCGCGCAGCACGCTGTCGACGTTGGTGTTGAAGAAGCCGCTGTAGCGGGTTTTCGGGATGACGATGTCGCCCGGGAGCGGTGTCAAGCCATCGACGATGGCGTAGTCCCACGTGCCCTTGGCGAGCAGGGTGCCGGCGAGCTCCGGCCGTGCGCGCATCGTCTTCATGGCGTTGGACTTGTGCCAGTTGGGCGAGCCGGGCGTGCCGGCCTCGACATAGTCGGAGTCCCAGCCGTTCTGGAAGTAGATCACGGTGACGCCGGCACGCCGCGCGGCCTCGACCACCTTCCGCGTGGCCTTGATCGCCGCCGCGGCGCCCGAGATGTCGAAGCCGGCGATGTCGATGTAGCCGCCCTGGCTGGCATAGGCGTTCTGCATGTCGACGACGATCACCGCCGTCTCGCCGGGTTTCATGCTCAGCGGCTCCGGGCGTGCGGGAAGCATCACGTTGCCGGTTTCTGCCGGCGCGACATGTCCGGTGCGGACAGGATCGGCCATCAGGCGACCTCCCTCGTTTCGGTCACGTGCCGCCGCGATACCATCAGCGGCTGGATGCGTTCACCGAAGGTTTCAACGCCTTTCACAAAGTCATCGAACGTCAGCAGCACGCCCTCGGTGCCGGGCACGGCCGCCATCTCGTCCAGCATCCGCGCGATGCTGGCGTGCGAACCGACCAGCGTGCCCATGTTGATGTTGACCGCCGAGGTCGGGTCGGCCATCTGGCGGATGTTGGTGTCGGCGTCGGACCTGGTATCGACCGCGCCCTGTTGGCCGAGCCAGGCCACCGCCTCGGTATCGACGCCGGCCTTGTAGTATTCCCACTTCGCCAGCGCCGCGGCGTCGGTCTCGTCGGCAATGATCATCAGCAGCACGTAAGTGGTGACGTGGCGGCCGGTCCTGGCGGTGGCTGCGAGCAGGCGCTCGGCCGCCGGGGCGAACGCGGTCGGCGTGTTCAGCCCCTTGCCGAAGCAGAAGTTGTAGTCGGCGTACTGCGCCGAGAACGCCATGCCGGCGCCGCTCTGGCCGGCGCAGATCACCTTGATGTCGGCGCTGGGAGGCGGGCTCATCCGGCAATCGTCCATCTGAAAGAACCTGCCGCGGCGGTCGGAAACGCCGGTGCGCCACAGGTCGCGCAGGATCTCGATGTATTCGGCCAGGTATTCGTAGCGATGCGCGAAATACTCGTCGCCCGGCCACAGCCCCATCTGCGAGTACTCCGGCTTCTGCCAGCCGGTGATCAGGTTGAGCCCGAACCTACCGTGCGAGATGCTGTCGATCGTCGAGGCCATGCGCGCGGCGATCGCCGGCGGCGTGGTCAGGGTCGCCGCGGTGGCGAACAGCTGGATGCGACTGGTGACGGCGGCCAGCCCGGCCATCAGGGTGAACGATTCGAGGTTATGGTCCCAGAATTCGGTCTTGCCGCCGAAGCCGCGCAACTTGATCATCGACAGCGCGAAGTCGAAGCCGTGATACTCGGCCTTCAGCACGATCTCCTTGTTGAGGTCGAAGGTCGGCATGTATTGCGGCGCGGTCTCCGAGATCAGCCAGCCATTGTTGCCGATGGGAATGAAGACGCCGACTTTCATCCGACCAGCCGCAGCGAGACGCCGTGGCGTTTCACGAGGTCGCAGCTCCAATGGTCGGTGACGTTGGTATCACCGAGTTCGAGGTTGAAGAAGCTGGCTTCCGGGGTCTCGATCAGCGGGCCGGCGTGCCAGGCGCCGCGTAACAGCATCACCGCGGCGTCGCCCGGTATTCGAAAGGCGCGGATAGCGTCGAGTGCCGGCTCCGCGTCGGAAAGATCCTCAGCCGGCGGCGGGGCGACCGCCAGCAACCACGAAAGGCCGCCGGCCGAGGCCAGCACCTGGGTCACCTGACGGTGGCGGGTAATGTGGCCGATCACCAGCCCACGGTTCGTCAGCCGCATGGCGTAGAAGCGCGGCGTGCCGGCGCCGAGCTGCAAGGCCGCATCGTTCGAGCCGAACGGCGTGCCGTCTGCCATTGGTGAAATCACCGTGCCAAACGGCCCGAATGCCTCGGGCGTCAGCTCGGCCACGGCCAGATCGCGGATCGTAGGCTCAGGCATGGGATGTTTCCTCCAGGCTGCGCAGCTCCGCCGGCACCCTTAGATCACATTCATCATAGGCGTGCAGCGCATCGAGTATGCCATCCTGCTGGTCGAGCAGTAGCCGGCATTCCAGGGCGCGCAGCAGCCGGGGCAGCGCGTGCTTGTGGCCGCTGATCGAGGTCGAATGCGGGCCGTGGCTAACATAGGCCGCGAAGTTGAAGGCGTGCACGCGGCTTATCCAGCCGTTGCCGCCATCGCGCGGCACGAACTCGTAGCCGGCGCCGAGATACGGGAAGGCGCCCAGTTCCGGGCTCGCCTCCTCGGGCACCGGTTCGAACCGGTCGCGCCATAACGCGACGTTGCCAGCCAGGCTGCGCAATTCGGGTCGCGCCGACAGGTTGAGCGCGTAGCCGGTGGCGCAGATCACGTGGTCGAACCGGAAAGCGCGATGCGGCGTCGTGACCCGGATGTCGGTGCCATCGAGCGAGACCTCGTTCCATGGGCTGGCCTTGTGCATGCGAAAGCCGGGCAGGGCGGTCGCCGCCCTGAAGCTGGCGGCGCCGGGCGGCTGATCGGCGGCCCGCATGTGGCGCGCGATGTTCCACCGCACCCGGTCGGCCAGCGCCGGCCAATGCGCCATCATACCCGCGGTTTCGAGGTGTCGGTGCGGGTTGATCACCGGCAGCGCCAACCGCCGGAAGCACAGATCGACCGATGAAGCGCCCGCCTGCAGCGTCACCACCGCCGTGTCGAACGCCGATGCGCCGTGCCCGAGGATGCCGACGCGCCTACCCCGCAGCCGCCCGAAGTCGATCGGCGTGCAGGCGTGTTGATAGCGATCCGGCGGCAACGACGCGGCGACGACCGGCGGCACGTGCCATTCGCCTCCGCCCTCGAACCCGGTCGCCAGCACTACCGACCGGGCAAGCCGGTTGCCGCGCGTCGTTGCCACCTCCAGCAGGCCAGGGCGGGGTCCGGGACGGATGTCGGACACGGTCACGTCGTTCTCGACAGGCAGGTCGAGCGTCGCGCGGTACCAGCACAGGTATGCCATCCAGTCGCGCCGCGGGATGCGCTGTATCTGATCCCATGCGCCGGCGCCGTGCCGCGCCTCGTACCAGCTTCTCGCCGACAGGCTGGGCTGGCCGAACTCAATGCCGTTCTGCGCCTTGGGCGTGCGCAGCTCGGTCATGCGGGCGAAATCCTCCCACACCCCCTCCCGACCCGCCGGGCGGGCGTCGAGCACGGCGACGTTGAACACGCCGTCGCGCCGCAGCCCGTGCGCGACGGCGAGGCCGGACTGACCGCCGCCGATCACCAGCACGTCGGCGCAGGGAAGCCCGCCAGCCGTCGCCGGCGTCACCCAGGCCCGGTCGGGATAGGCGAGATGCGCCAGCTCCGCCCGCGCCTGGCGGGCCAGCGCCTGTTCGGCTTGGGTCATGCGGAAACGCCCATCGGGATCGCGATCCCGAACGCCGCAGCCGCGTTCCGGTGCAGGATGGCGGATGCCATGTCCTGGCCGAGTTCCTGGATCACTGTGCGATGGGCCGTCGGGCTGTGCCATTCCACCGCATCCAGCCGGTCATTCGCGACATGCGGCGGGAAGAACGGATGGTCGGTGCCGAACAGGATACGGTCGGCGCCGACAACAGAGGCGAGGCAGGCGAGGGTCGCCGTTTGATAGCCGATCGCGTCGTAATAGAGGCGGCCAAGGTAGGCGCTTGGCGCGTGGCGCAGCCGTACCGGAGAATGCCGGTCGGCGGCGACGCAGGCATCGAGCCGGCCGGCGAGGTAAGGCAGTACGCCGCCAGCATGCGCCACGACCATCCGAAGTGCCGGGAACCGGTCGAGCACGCCGCTCAGGATCAGCCGCGCGATGGCGGCGGCGGTCTCGAACGGAAAGCCCAACGCCAGCGGCAGCGCGTGGCCGAAGCCGCCGAGCGCCTCATTGCCCAGCCCGTAATGCGGATGCACGAACAGCACCGCGCCCTCACGCTCGGCCGCCGCCCACAACACGTCCAGCGCCGGGTCATCAAGGCCAAGGCCGGCGCCGGTGGTGCCGATCACCGCGCCGCGCAGATGCGGCAATCGGGCGATCCGGTCCAGCTCAGCCGCCGCCAAAGCAGGGTCTCGCGTCGGCAGCAGGCCAAATCCGAAAAACCGCCCGGAACTGGCCGCGCAAAGCGCCTCGATGTCATCGTTGATGGCGGTGGCCATCGCCGCCGCCTCGGCGCCGGGCAGAAAATCCAGCCACGGGTTGGCCGGGCTCAGCACCGACACGGCGATGCCGTGCCGGTCCATGAAGGCGATTTTGCGCGACGGGTCCCAGTATTCGCTGCCGATCGGTCGGCCCGCTTTGGTGCTGGCGTCGGCGTCCTCATGCGGCAGGATCAGCATGCGGTCCTGGTCGTCCTGGCGCACGATCCGCGGCACGCTGCCGCGGGCACGAAGCAGGTCGATGTAGCGCGGCGGATAGATGTGCGTGTGAACGTCGATGCAAATGCGGCTCATTTCAAATCCAACTCATCTCAAATCCGACTGCGCCTTCTCCCACACCGCGTGCGTCCAGGCGTTTTCCGGCTTGCGGGTGATGACCGGGTTCGAGCCGCCGACCAGCAGGATGCCGACGGTGCGGTCAAATGCCGCCGGATCGAGGTAGCCGACCCCCTTGCCGGTTGTCCCGACCAGCTTGGCGATCTCCTGCATCTGGCGCAGTTGCACCGGATATACCGCAACGCCGGCGGGATCGTTGTCCACGATGATCCTCGCCGCCTCGTCCGGATGCTCGACAGCGAACCGCCAGCCCTCGATCGAGGCGGCGACGAAGCGCGCCGTCTTTTCCACGAAGGCGGCGTCGTTCAGCCGCGGCTGCAGGGCATACAGCCCGTCCTCCAGCGTATCGACGCCGTGATCGGCATAGGGGAAGTTGATGATGTCCTTGACCGGCACGCCGGCATCGAGGATCTGGTAGTACTCGTTGTAGATCTGGGTCGAGATGCAGTCCGCCTGGTGCTGCAGCAGCGGATCGATGTTGAAGCCGAGCTTGATGACCTTGACGTCGGGGTTGGCGCCCGAGGTCTTCAGCCCGAGCTTCGCCGCCCAGGCCAGGAACGGGAACTCGTTGCCGCCGAAGGCGACGCCGACGGTCTTGCCGCGGAAGTCCTCCGGCCTGGTCACGCCGCTGCTGCGCCAGCAGGTGATGTTGCCGCCGGCGCGGGAAAACATCTGCGCGATGTTGACCATCGGCACGCCCTTCTCGCGCGCCGACAGCGCGCTCGGCAGCCAGTCCACCGCGAGGTCGGTGCCGCCGGCGGCGATCACCTGCGGCGGCGACAGGTCCGGTCCGCCCGGCTTGATCGTCACGTCCAGCCCGTGCGCTTTGTAGAAGCCTTTCTGCTGGGCGACGATGTAGCCGGCGAACTGCGCCTGATAGACCCATTTCAACTGCAACGACATCGCGTCGTTGGCCTGCGCCCGGCCGGCGGCCATGGCGAATCCGACTGCCAACGCCGCGACCGCATAGCGGAATTTCATGTTCAGGTTCATCTGCGTTGGCATCAGGAGTTCCTATCGAAGCCGGGGAGTTGCGAGGGGTGCCAAAACGTCGCCGCGCGCTCGGCTGCGGTGAGCAGCGCGTAGCCGGCGGAGCCGACCACGGCGGCGACGGCGATTGCCGCCCAGACGCGGTCGAGCGCCAGATGGCCGATTTCGGCCGAAATGCGGAAGCCGAGCCCATATACGGGGGCGCCGAAAAACTCGGCGACGATGGCGCCGATCAGCGCCAGCGAGGCGTTGACCTTAAGGGCGGTGAACAGGAACGGCAGCGCCGCCGGCAGCCGCAGCTTCCAAAGAGTCTGCCAGTAGGTCGAGGCGTAGGATGCCATCAGGTCACGCTCGATCGGCGACGCTTCGCGCAGCCCGGCGACCATGTTGACGAAGGCCGGGAAGAAAGTGATCAGCAGGACCACGGCGGCCTTCGATTGCCAGCCGAAGCCGAACCACAGGATCATGATCGGCGCCACGCCAACAATGGGAATCACGCTGGCGAAGCTGCTGAGCGGCAGCAGCCCCTGCTGCAGGAACGGCGAGCGGTCGACGGCGATGCCGGTGACCATGCCGAGCGCCGACCCGCAGACGAACCCGGGGATGGCCGCGTACAGCACGGTCTGGCGCACATCCTGGAGCAGTTCGGGCGAGGCGTTCCAGAACGCCCGCGCGATGACGCTCGGCGCGGGCAGAAGAATTTGCGGCAAGGCGACGCCGCGCGTCAGCACCTCCCACAGGAACAGCACCAGCACCGCGAACAGCACCGGCGTCAGGATCGCCGCCGCGCGTCCCGGCCGGCTGGCGAGCCGGGTGAGCGCCACCAGGGATGCGGTGCCGACGATCGCGGCCAGCCCCATTGCGGCCAATGGCGTGGCTCCGCTCATGCCCGCGACCTGAACCGCGGCAGCGCGCGTTCGAGCAAGGCGAGCGCGCCCACCGCGAGGCCGGCGGTGAGCGAGGCCACGATCAGCGTCGCCCACATCAGCAGCATCAGGCCGTTGTACGAGGCGATCAACAGCCGCGCGCCAAGCCCGGCCTGGGCACCGGTCGGCAGCTCGCCGACGATGGCGCCGGTGATGGCGAGTGCCATGGCGATCTTCAGCGCGGGCAGCAGATAGGGAATGGCCGACGGCCAGCGCAGGCTCCAGAACACCTGGCGGCCGGAGGCGTCGTAGGTCCGCAGCAGATCCAATTCCACGGTTTGCGGGGATCGAAGCCCCTTGCACATGCCGATGGTGACCGGAAAGAACGCCAGCGACGCCGAGATCACCGCCTTCGGCAGCAGGCCGGAAAAACCCATGTAGCCCATCGCCACAACGACCATCGGCGCGGTCGCCAGCACCGGAATGGATTGGGACACGATCACCCATGGTAGCAGCCCGCGGTCGAGCAGCCGGACATGGACGATCGCGGTAGCCAGCGCCGTGCCGAGGATAGCCGCCAACCCGAAGCCGGCGAGCGCCGCCTCCAGGGTGACGGCGGCGTGGTAGATCAGGCTTCTTGGGCTTGTCACCGGGTAGCCGAACAGCCCGTTCCAGGTCGCGATGGCGACCTGCGGCGGTGACGGCACGATTGGGCGCGGGTTCCACCAGTTGGCCGGCCATGTTCCGTCGGGTGCGGCAACCGGTGCGGGGTTCACCAGCGTCGCGGCGATCGACCAGATCGCCAGCAGCGCGCACAGGACGACGATCGGCGCCAGAATGCGGCGCAACCATTGCGGCACCTCGGCTCCCGCGGTGCGGAAAATGCCGATGCCGGCGACGGCGTCACTCATTGGCGTAGGCGTCGCTGAGCGCGTCGCGGACCTGTTTCGAAATAGTTGAAAATTCCGGCGTATTGCGGATGTCTAGCGTGCGGCGTCGCGGCAGGTTGCAGTCTATCACTCGACTGATTCGTCCCGGCTTGGCCGACATGGCGACGATCCGCGTCGACAGGAACACCGCCTCCGGTATCGAATGGGTAACAAAGATGACGGTGAGGTCCTTGTCGCGCCAAAGGTCGGTCAGATGCAGGTTCAGCTTGTCGCGGGTGATCTCGTCCAGCGCGCCGAACGGCTCGTCCATCAGTAGCAGTTCCGGCCGCAGACTTAGAGCGCGCGCGATCGACACGCGCTGCTGCATGCCGCCCGACAGCTGCCAGGGATAGCGGCTGGCGGCATCGCCGAGGCCGACCGCGTGTAGTGCCGCGGTGGCACGCTGGCGGCGCTCACTGGCCGCGAGGCCGATGATCTCAAGCGGCAGCATGACGTTGGCGAGGGCCGTGCGCCACGGATACAAGGCCGGGGTCTGGAACACGTAGCCGTAGGAGCGGTCGCTTCGCGCCTGGTGTGGGGTGCCGCCATTGACCCGGATGGTCCCGGTGCTGGGTTGGGCGAGATCGGCGATCAGCCGCAGCAGCGTGGTCTTGCCGCAGCCGGACGGGCCGATGAGGGAGATGAATTCGCGACGCGCGACGCGCAGCGAGACGTCCGACAGGGCGTGGAACACGCCCTCGCGGTTCGGATAGGAGACGGCGACGTTCTCGACCGACACCACCGCTGGCTGGGCCTGCTCGCGCGGCTTGGTGCTTTCAGTGTCGAGTGTCTCGGCATGAAGGAAGTCTGGCATCCGGCTGAGACATCATCCTGGCTATGGAAGCCTACGGCCAAGCAAATATCATGCCATTAGGAAGAACTCCCTGCTTCGCCCTGGCTTGTCGATGCGCCCCGGGCGCTCCTCTGGCCGGGGTTTGGGGCGGCACCCCGACCTTGCTTGTCTTGCGCTTCAAAACTCCTTCAAAGTATCGCGCAAGGTGCGGTTTTCATACGCGGTGCGAGTCAGTCCGCGGCGTTGCAGCGCCGGCACCAGCCCCTCGGTGATCTCGTTGATGAAGCGCCGGCTGGTGCGTTGGAACGGCGTGCTGATGAGGAACCCGTCGCCGCCGACCGCCTCCATTAGTTCACCCATCCGCGCCGCCACGGTATCGGGCGTGCCGATCAGCTCCAGTTCCGGCGGCAGGCCGCCGAACCGTTCGGAGGCCAGCTGGCGCAACGTCTTGCCGGTGCCCCATTGGGCGAACTTGTCGAGCGAGCCCTGCTCGCCGTTGGTGGTTAGTGGCGGCAGCGGCTGGTCGAGGTCATATTTGGAAAAGTCGATGTCGGTGACCGAGGCGACGCTGGCCAGCGCCATCTCGATGAACGAGGGCGAGTTCACCATCCGGTCGTACTTGGCGCGCGCCTCCGCGTCGGTGTCGGCGAGAGTCGGATAGATCAGGAACAGCACCTTGATGTCGTCGGGGTCGCGCCCGGCGGCAGCCGCGTGGCGGCGCACGTCGTCGCGGTAGCCCTTCATGCCGGCGATGCCGTTGGCGGTGGCGATGATGCTGTCGGCGTTCTGGGCGGCGAACGCCCGGCCGCGCGGCGATCCGCCGGCCTGCACGAACACCGGGCGCCCCTGCGGCGAGGGCACCGTGTTCAGCGGCCCCCGGCACTTGTAGAACTTGCCCTCGAAGTTGATCTCGTGGACCTTGGTATGGTCGGCATAAGTACTTGTGGCGCGGTCCATCACCACGGCGCCCGGCTGCCACGATCCGAACAGCTGGCAGACGAGATCGACGTATTCGTCGGCCATCTCGTAGCGCATCTCGCGCGGCGGCAGCTTGTCGAGGCCGAAGTTCTGCGCCGCCGCGTCCTCGCCGCTGGTGACGATGTT
>JAYTTA010000500.1:0-13635 GCA_043745345.1 Acetobacteraceae bacterium
CGAGCTGGATGCTGCCGGAGGCGGGGGCGATCATGCCGGAGATGGCGCGCAATGTGGTGGTTTTGCCAGCGCCGTTGGAGCCGATCAGGGTCACCAGGGTGCCACGTTTGACGTTCAGAGAAATCGACTGCAGGACCTGGACCTTGCCGTAGCCGGCGACCAGGTTTTCGACCTGCAGCATGTCAGGCCGCCACTTCGGCGACGGTGCCGCCGAGGTAGGCCGCGATCACGGCGGGGTCGGCCTGGACCTGGGCCGGGCGGCCCTCGGCGATCTTCTGGCCGAAATCGAGCACCGTGACGGTGTCGCTGAGGCTCATCACGACGTCCATGTGGTGCTCGATCAGGAGGACGGTGATGCCGTGGTCGCGTATTTTGCGGATGATGGAGACGAGTTCCAGGATGTCGGGCGCGGTCAGGCCAGCAGCGGGTTCGTCGAGCAGCAGCAGCTTGGGGTCGAGGGCGAGGGCGCGGGCAATTTCGAGCAGACGCTGCTTGCCGTAGGGCAGGTTTTTCGACTCCTCGTTGGCCTGGGCCGCGAGGCCGACGAAGTGCAGCAAGCTGGCGGCGCGCTGGCGGGCGGCTTTTTCCTCGCGCCGTGCCCGGCCGGTGGCGAGTGCCACGTCGGCGACGCCACCGTTGTAGGTGTGGTTGAGGCCGACCAGGATGTTCTCGATCAAGGTCAGCTCGCCGAATAATTGGACGTTCTGGAAGGTGCGGGCGATGCCGGCCAGGGCGATGTCGGGGGATTTCCAGCCATCGATTTTTTTTCCGTTCAGCAGCACGTCGCCTTCGGTTGGCACGTAGATGCCGGTGAGAACGTTCATCATGGTGGATTTGCCCGAGCCGTTGGGTCCGATCAGGCCGTGGATGGTGCCGGGCATCACGGACAGATCGACGCGGTCGAGAGCCTTCAGGCCGCCGAACTGCATTTCGATCCCGCGGACCTCTAGCAGCGGGCGGTCGGCGTTGATGGTGGGCGGTGTTGCCGACCAGACATGGGCGTCGTCGCCGGTGGCGCGGATGACGGCGTGGGCCTGGACCCAGCCGGGGCGAACTTCGGAAATGGCCTTGCGCAAGAAGCCGTAGATGCCGTCGGGCAGGTAGTAAACCACGAACAGGATCATCAGGCCGAACACCGTCAGCTTGTAGTCGGTGATGCGGTTGAGCAGCAGCGAGAACACGAAGAAGGCGACGCAAAGAGCGACCGGGATCGCGGTGGCGCGGCGGGCTTCGGGATGGCGGAGCATGTGCGCGACGCCGGCTGCGACCGCGACCGCGGCGATGCCGCCGGCGACGATACGGAATTGCCCGATGTCGGCGAGCAAGTTCGGCAGGTAGACGACGATCGCGGCGCCGAGGATCGGGCCGATACGGGATTTACGGCCGCCCATGGTTACCGCGAGGAGAAACTGGATCGAAAGATCAAAACTGAAGTTGTTGGGTGCGATGTACTGCTCGGAGTAGGCGAACAGCCCGCCGGCGAGCCCGGCGAAGCCGGCCGACAGCACGAAGGCCAGCACCTTGTGGCGATAGACGCTGACCGCCATGCAGTCGGACGCGATCGGGCTATCGCGCAGGGCCTCGAAGGCGCGGCCGAAGCGCGAGGCGAGCAGGCGATTGACGACGACCAGGGTGAGCACGAAAGCAATGATGACGACGTAGTAGAATTCGATGTCGCGCATGCGGGCGAGCGTCAGATGCAGGGATGGCAGCGCGTCCCGAACGTCGAAGAACAGAGGCTTGCGTAGCGAGATACCAAGCGGGCCGTTGGTGAGAAAATCCATCTCGTTGATCAGGATCTGGATGATGGTGCCGAACGCCAGGGTGACCATTGCGAGGTAGGGGCCGGTGACGCGCAGCGCCGGCAAGGCGAGCAACGCGCCGAACCCCGCGGCGACCAGGATCGCCACCGGCAGCGCGGCCAGGAAGCCGATGTTGAGCTGGAACGCCAGCACGCCGACGGTGTAGGCGCCGACGCCGACCAGGGCGGCGTGGCCGAGCGAGACCTCCCCCGTGTAGCCGAAAACGATGTCGAGGCCGACGGTGACGATCGAGAAAATCGCGATGACGACGACGAGGTGCAGGTAGTACGGGCTGCTGACGACGAAGGGGAACAGCGCGAGGGCTGCGATTCCGGCCATGCCGATCAAGGGTTTCAGCACGTCAGACCTTCTTGATGGTCGATTTGCCGAACAGCCCGGACGGCTTGATCGACAGCACCAGCAGCAGCAGCACGAGGCCCGGCACGTCCTTGTAGCCGGTCGAGAGATAGTAGCCGGTCAGGGTCTCGACGATGCCGAGGATCAGCCCGCCGACGACCACGCCATAGCCCGACGACAGCCCGCCGATGATGGCAACGGCGAACGCCTTCAGCCCAAGCACGCCGCCCATTCCCGCGCCGGTCAACGTCACCGGCGCCACCAGCACGCCCGCGAACGCCGCGGTCATCGAGGACAAGGCATAGGAGAAAGTGATCACCAGCGAGGTGTTGATGCCCATCAGCCCGGCGGCGTCGCGGTCGTTGGCGGTGGCGACCACGGCACGGCCATAGATCGAGCGGCGGTTGAACAGCTCGACCAGCCCCATCATGGCGATGGCGCCGACGACGATGACGATCTCCATCGGCAACACGTTGACGCCCATGAAGCTGATCGGCGCCTCAGGCAGCGGAGAGGGAAATTTCAGCGCGTCGCGGCCCCAAATATTCTCGGCCAGGTTCTTGAAGATGATGCCGAGCGCGATGGTCGCCATGATCCAGCCAGACTCTGACTTGGTCTGGATGGCGCGGCGCACGCCGAGGCGTTCGACCACCGAGCCCTGCAGCAGACCGAACGCCAGCACGACCGGCAGCATCAGCCAGTAGCCGGTGACCGAGACTACCGTCAGCCCAACCAGGGAGCCGAGCATCAGCGCCTCGCCCTGGCCGAAGTTGAGCGTTTTCGAGGTCGAGAAGGTCAGCTGGTAGCCGAACGCGATGACGCCGTAGATCATACCGACGGCGATGCCGCTGGCGATCAGCTGGGCCAGTATCTGCATGGCGCTGTCCCGGACCAAGCCTTTCCGGATCAGGTCTTCGGCTTGATCCGCATGGCGTTCTCGCCGGCGACGTCCTCAGGGTGCGCCGGCACCACGCGGCCGTCCTTGACCAGGCCGAACACCGGTATGTTGCCGGAAATCGCCTCGTGGTCGGTGGCGGTGTAGGGGTGGTCATACACGGTCACCACGCCATCGACCTTGGTTTGCAGGTTTTCCAGCGCCTCGCGGATTTTTGGCCCGTCGGTGGATTTGGCCTGGTTGATCGCCGCGGCGAGCAGATAGACGCTGTCGTAGCCCTGTGCTGCGGAAACCGGCGACGGCATGCGGTCGATCTTGTAGGCGGCCTGGTAGGCCTCGACGAAGGCCTTCCGCTTGGGCGTGTTGCCGGTCTGGATGAAGGTCTGCGGCATCTCGGCGCCGTCGCCGTTGGCGCCGGCATTGTCGATGAAGGTTGCCATCGACAGCGTCCAGCTGCCGATGATCGGCAGCTTCCAACCGAGCTTGGCCATGCCGTTGGCGACCTGGGCCAGCTCGGGGCCGATGCCGTAGGTCAGGATGACGTCGGCGTTGGCCTGCTTGGCGCGCAGAAGCTGGGCGGTCATGTCGGTGTCGCCGATGTTGAATTTTTCCGTAGCGACCGCCTTCACGTTCTTGGCGGCGAGCGCGCGTTCAAGGTCGGCGCGGCCGAGCTGGCCGTAGTTGGTGCTGTCGGCCAGGATGGCCGGGGCCTTGAAGCCGCGCCGGGTGATCGCCTCGTCGACGATCATGCCGGACTGGATGATGTCGTTGGCGGCAGTGCGGAAGATGTAGTTGGCCTTGTGGTCGGGCGGCAGGAACTGGCGGGTGACGATGGTCCCGGTGGCGACATTGTTGATCACCGGGATCTCGGCCTCCTGGTAGAAGCGCTGCGAGGCCAAAGCAACGCCGGTGTTGATGAAACCGAGGGTGGCGACCACTTGCTCCTTGTTGATCAATTCCT
Organism: Acetobacteraceae bacterium; assembly: GCA_043745345.1. Lineage (GTDB taxonomy): Bacteria > Pseudomonadota > Alphaproteobacteria > Acetobacterales > Acetobacteraceae > PALSA-911. The sequence continues at coordinate 4,016 of JAYTTA010000500.1, forward strand.
GTGCCACCTGGACGCCGACCTCGTTGCGGGCTTCCTCGTCGCGTTCCACGAGCTGGATCTGCTTGCCGAGCACGCCGCCGTTCTTGTTGATCTCGCTGACCGCGAGCTTGACGCCGTCGCGCATGGAGACACCCATCGAGGCGGAGCCGCCGGTGAACGGTCCGGACAGGCCGATCTTGATGGTGGATTGGGCGAAAGCCGTACCGGTGAGGGCTGTGCTGGCGACGAGCGCCAGGAGCAAGGTCTTGATGCGCATAACGTTTCCCCAGGCCGGCACATAACCGGTAAGCATGACCGGTTCTTGACCGGTTGGCGCCGATAGCACGGCTGCGTTGAAGCTGACAGTCACATGGATGAAATGTGAACTCCAGCCTTTGACCATGGTTCAAACCGCCCACCGGCACGCGGCCTGATAAACGCAGGAGGTCCTTTGATCGAGAACGAGATGAAATACGTGCTCAACGGCGGCGCTGGCCTGGAAGCGGCGCTGTCGCGGGTTGGCGCGCCGCAGCGGGTCGAGCAGGGATATCTTGACGACCGGGCCCGCATCCGGCGCATCGACGGCGAAAAATGCAGCTTTACCTACAAGCACCTGCGCCCCGATCACAGCAGCGTCGAGATCGAGACCGTGATCGAGGGCAGGTTCTTCGATCTGCTATGGGCCGATTGCGCCCGTACCCTGCGCAAGCACCGGTTCAAGCTGCGCGACGGAGCGATCGGCTGGGACGTCGATTTCTTCAAGTCGGCGGCCGACGACAGCCGCTACTTCGCCATGGCTGAGGCCGAGATGCCGGAGGGCATGGCGGCCCCGCCGGACATCCATCCGCTGCTCCGCGGCCACGTCGTGTTCGCGGTGCCGCGCGCCGACCGGCGGTTCCAGTCGTACCTGCTGACTGACGAAGCCTACGCCGCCTCGCTCGTGGCGGCGCTAGCGTGACGCGCGTCAGTTGCCGCTGATCGGCACCGCCGTCACGCTGTTGAAGGCCGAGCCGCCGGTGCCGACGCTGATCGTCGACCAGACCAGATAGACCAGCACCTGCTTATCCTGGTCATACAGCCGGGTCACGCGGATTTCCTTGAAGAACACGCTGGCCTTCTCGCCGAACACGTCCTCTTTCTCCGGCAACTTGCCGGTGAGCTTGACCGGGCCGGTGGCGCGGCAGGCAATCGAGAACCGGTTGGGGTCGGTCGCCAGGCCCAGGCTGCCCTTCACCCCGCCGGTCTCGGCACGCGACATGTAGCAGCTGACGCCCGATACCTTGGGGTCATCATAGCGATCGACCACCACCCGGTCGTTGCGGCCCAGCAGCCGGAAGGTGGTGTCGACCACGCCGACGCGGCTTTGCGCTAAGGCGGGTACCGCCATCGCCAAGAAGGCCGCCAAAATCAAGGTAATCTTCATCATTGTTCTCCGTATTTTGCTTGCGCCGCAGGCAGGAGGAAGCAGGGGGCTCTGCCCCAAACCCCGCCGGGGAAGCGCCCCGGCGCGGCTTACTTAAGTATGGGGAATACAGGGGGCGACCGCCCCTTGGCGAGTTTGGGCAGAGCCCAAGCTTACTGCCTACGGCGTTTCAAGCCAGCCGTCGGAATTTTTGCAGGCATCGCGGGCTGTCGGGGCGTTCGTCATCGGGGAAGGTGGTTGGCCAGTTGGTCCAGGACACTTCGCCGACGTAGATGTCTCCGTGGCTGTCGACGGTGATGCCGTGCGGGGCGGTGAACTCCCCTGCCCCGAGGCCTGGCCGGTCGGCGCCGATCCAGGCCAGGCGTTTGCCGGTGTGGTCGAGGATCGAGACGCGGGCGCCGAGGTTGGGGTAGAGGCGGTTGACCGGCATGCCGGGGCCGAGTTCGCCGACGTAGCATAATGGACATTTGCCGCGGGTCATGAACAGCGCGCACGGACGATGCAGGCTGTTCCACTGGGTTTCGTATTTGCCGTTGCCGTCGAACACCTGGATGCGGTGGTTTTCGCGATCGGCGACGTAGACCCAGCCGTTGTCGTCGCAAACGATGTTGTGGACCAAGTTGAACTCGCCCGGGCCGGTGCCGGAGGTGCCCCACGAGAGCAGATGGCGGCCCGATGGGTCGTATTTGTGGACGCTGGCGTTGCCGTAGCCGTCGGAGACGTAGATGTCGCCGGCGGGCGACATCGCGGTGTGGGTGCAGCGGTGGAACGGCTGGCCGCTCATGAACGGGGCGGGGGTGCCGGGCGTGCCGAGGATGAGGAGAATTTTTCCGTCGAGCGTGCATTGCTTGACGGAATGGTCGCCGTCGTCGGTCAGCCAGATAGTGTTGTCGGGCGCCATGAAGATGCCGTGGGCGCGGGGGAAGACGCCCTCGCCCCAGGAGCGGAGGAAGCGGCCGTCGCAGTCGAACACGATCATCGGGTGCTCGCCACGGTTGAAGACGTAGACGTTGTCGGCGGCGTCGGTGCCGACCGCGCCGATTTCCTTGAACGACCAGCCGTCGGGCAGCTGGCCCCAGTTCTCGATGCATTCGTAGCGATAGTCGCCGGAGCCGACGATCTTGGTCATGCTTGCCTACCCTGCTTGCCGGCGTGCAGTGCCGGGTCATAGCATACACGCCACACAACCGGGGGTGTCCATCCATGAAACTCGTGAGTTTCCGCCGGCCTGACGGCGAGGCGAGCTGGGGTGTTGCCAAGGATGCCGGGATTGTCGATCTCGGCCATTGCGCGAAAAACCTGCTCGATGCGCTTTGGGCGACGGCGTCGCTGGCCGACATGGCGGCCGGGCCGGCCAGCTTTCAGCTAGACGATGTCACGCTGCTGCCGCCGATACCGAACCCGGACAAGATTCTGTGCATCGGGCTGAACTACACCAGCCACATCCTGGAGGGGGGGCGGGAGCCGCCGAGGAAGCCGATCGTATTCACCCGGTTCTCGAATTCCCAGGTCGCGCATGGCCAACCGATCGTGCGACCGAAAGTGTCGGAAACACTCGATTTCGAGGGCGAGATGGCGGTGATCATCGGCCAGCGCTGCCGGCATGTGCCACGCGACCGGGCGCTGGAGGTGGTTGCCGGATATAGTTGCTACAATGACGGCTCGGTGCGGGAGTGGCAGCGGCACTCGACGCAGTTCACGCCGGGCAAGAATTTCCCCTCGACCGGCGGTTTTGGGCCGTGGATCGTGACGCCGGAGGAGGCGGGCGACATCGCGCAGCAGACCTTGCTGACGCGGCTGAACGGCCAGGAGGTGCAGCGGGCGACGATCGATGATCTTTGCTTCGACGTGCCGAGCCTGATCGCCTATTGCTCGACCTTCACGGAGTTGATGCCGGGCGATGTCATCGTGACCGGGACCACGGGCGGCGTTGGCGCGTATCGCACGCCGCCGCTGTGGATGAAGCATGGCGATGTGGTGGAGGTCGAGATCTCCGGCATCGGCGTGCTGCGCAATCCGGTGGTGGATGAAATCGGATAGCCGGGGAAAGCTGATGCCGGATACGGTTTCCTGGGCGCGTGATCTGGAGGCGGTCGCGGGCGAATTCGCTTTTCGAACCTGCGTCAGCGACGGCATCCACGATCTGACCTTCGCCGCAATGGCCGGGCGGGCGGGCGGATTTGCCAGGATGCTGCTGGATCGGGGTTTGACGCCGGGTACGCCGGTTGCGTCGTCGTTGCGGAACTCGTTGCCGGCGGTTTGGGCGACGGTCGGTCTGCGCATCGCGGGCATGGCCGACACGCCGCTGAACGCGGCGATGACCGCGGCCGAGCGTCGTTATTCGCTTGACCTGTCGGGGGCGCGGCTGGTTGTCACCACCCGCGCGCAGGCGCTCGATTTCGAAAAGCTTGGCTGTGAGGTGATCGCGGTCGAGGATGTGCCTGATGACGGCGAGCTTGCCGGGCTGCCGCCGGTGCCGGTTGAGGCTGTGGGAAGAATAAGTTTTACTTCGGGCACCACCGGCCGGCCAAAGGCGATCGTGACGACCCATGGCGCGCGCTGGATCGCCAATCTGCTGCAACGCGCGAGCTTCTCCCATATGCCGGGGCCTGGCAGCGCGGTGCTGCTGATGACGCCGTTCGGGCATGGCGCCGGCATCCTGACACAGGCGTTCAACGATCGGGGTGCGGCGGCGCTGCTGCTGGATGGGGTCGATCTAGACGCGGTGCGCGCGGCGCTGGACGGCGGCCGCGTCGATCATGTTTTCGCGCCGCCGACGGTGCTGGCGAAGATACTCTCGATCTATGAGGGCCGCCGCGTCGAGGGCATCCGGACCATCTTCTGCGGCACCGCGCCTTTGCTGCCGGGGCTTTACGCGAGGGCGCGGAGCGTGTTCGGGCCGGTGATCCGCGTCACCTACGGCAAGTCGGAGATTACCAACCCGATTGCCACAATGTCACCGGTTGAGACAGACGAATACTATGGCAATCCGGTTGCTAACGAAGGGGTTTGCGTGGGCTTTCCCGGTACCGGCGTCGCGATCGACGTTCGCGACGAGGGCAATGCCGTCCTGGCGCGTGGTGAAGTCGGCGAAGTGCATCTACGCGGCCAGCACATGTCGTCGGGGCATATCGATGCGTCTGGATTTCACCCACTACCCACTGACGGCTTTCATGCCACTGGCGATTATGGCCGGATCGACGCGCGCGGGCGGCTGCATTTGGTCGGACGGGTCGCTGACGTGATCAAGTCCGGCGGCTATAAGATCCATCCTGACGAGATCGAGCGCTGCCTGTCAGGCACCGCCGGCACGCGGGCGGTGGCTATCGTCTCATTGCCTTCAGACTACTGGGGCGAGATCATCGTCGCCGTGGCCGAGACCGACGATCCTGCTTGGCCAGACCGGGCGCGGTCGGTGGTCGACGTGCTGGCACGCTACAAGCATCCACGGGCGTTCATAGCGGTGCCGGAATTGCCGCGCAACGCACAGGGAAAGATCGTTCGCCGTGCGATACGGGAAACTCTGCTGGCTGACTATGCCGTCGAGGACGGGCCTTATCCCAAGCTGCTGACTCGTGAGAAGACATGAGCTTCGAAACCATCCTGGTCGAAACCGTCCGGCCGTATGTGATGCTGGTGACGATGAACCGGCCGGAGGTCGGCAACGCCAAGAACACGCGCATGGGCGAGGAGATGCTGGCGCTGTGGACCGCGCTGATCGCCGATCCGGGGGAGATACGCTGCATCGTGCTGACCGGCGCCGGCGAGAGGATATTTTCGGCCGGCGGCGACCTGAAGTCGCGACGGGGAATGACCGACCGGCAGTGGCAGCACCAGCACGAGATTTTCGAGCGCGGGCGGGATGCGCTGCTGGATCTGCCGGTGCCGATCCTGGCCGCGGTCAACGGGCACGCTTATGGCGGCGGTACTGAGACGGTGCTGGCCTGCGACTTTGCCTATGCGGTGCGCGGCGCGCGGTTCGCGCTGACCGAGGTCACGGTTGGGATCATGCCAGGCGGTGGCGGCACGCAGCTCGCGCCCCGCGCCATGGGCGAGCGCCGGGCGCGCGAGTTCATTTTTACGGGCGCGCCCATTTCCGCCGGGCAGGCGCTGGAATGGGGCATCCTCAACCGCATGACCGAGCCGGGCGAGCTTATGCCGGCGGCGCTGGCGACCGCGGAACGCATCGCCGCAAACGCGCCGCTTGCGATTCGCCAGGCCAAGAAGGCCATGCGAAACGGCATGCAGACCGACCTTCGCACCGGCCTGGCGTTCGAGATCGAGGCCTATAACCGGCTGGTCACCACCGAGGACCGGCGCGAGGGCGTGCTGGCGTTCAACGAGAAGCGCGCGCCGGTGTGGCAGGGGCGTTAGCGCCAGCAAGGGAGTTTCACCATGTCCGACTTTCCGAAGTTCGTGCAGATCAACGAAGAGGGCCCGCGCGAGGGTTTTCAGTTCGAGAAGGGAGTGATCCCGACGGGTCGAAAAATCGAGCTGATCGATGCGCTTTCGGAAACCGGCGTGTCGCACATCCAGGTCGCCTCGTTCGTCAATCCGAACCGGGTGCCGGGCTGGGCCGATGCCGACGACGTGGTGCGCGGCTTCCGGCGCCATCCGGGCGTGCATTATTCGCCGCTGTGGCTAAACGCCAAGGGGTTTCAGCGGTCGCTTAGCTTCGATGGCCTGGATATACGAGGATCGTTGTCGCTGTGCGCGTCGGCGAAGTTCTTGGCCCGCAACCAGCAACGGTCGATGGAGGAGAACCTGGCGGCCCAGCCGGAGATGATCGCCGAGTTTCAGGCGAAGGGCGTGCCGGTCGAGCGCGGCTCAATCATGGCGGCGTTCGGCTGCAATTTCGAGGGCGATATCTCGCACGACAGGGTGCTGGACCTGATCCGGCAGATGCTCGACATCGCCGCCGGGCACGGGCTCGACATCAAGGTTCTTTCCCTCGCCGACACCATGGCCTGGGCGACGCCGGTCGCGGTGACAAGGCTGGTCGGGCGGGTGCGGGAGCACTGGCCCGAAAAAAGGATTGCGCTGCATCTGCACGACACCCGCGGCATGGGTATCGCCAACGCCTATGCCGGGCTGCAGATGGGAGTGGACATCTTCGACAGCACCGTGGCCGGGCTCGGCGGCTGCCCGTTCGCCGCCCATAAAGGCGCTGCCGGCAACGTCTGCACCGAGGACCTGGTTTTCCTGTGCGAGGAGATGGGCATCGAGACCGGCATCGACCTTGAGAAGCTGCTGGAGGTTGCCTGTCTGGCCGAGGATATCGTCGGGCACCCACTGCCGGGATCGGTGAAGATGGGCGGGAGCCTGAAGGCTCTTAGGAAACAGTAGACACGGGGCTCCCCTCCGCGATCATTCCAACTGGTCCAAGCGGGCCAGTCGGAACCTTTAATCGCCACCCCATAAACCCGCCGGGGTTAGCGCCCTGGCCTTTTCTTGGTTACCACCGTCACAACCTGCTATCAGGGCCACCAATGGCCCAAAAAGATATTTGATGGCGCAAGCCGGTGCCTTCGGCGGGCTTTTTCGAAGCTCGGGAATTTACCTGCTTGGCAACTTGGCCAGCCGCATCGTCGGCTTCCTGGCCATCCCGATCTATGCGCGATTCCTGTCGCCAACCCAGTACGGCATCATCGAGCTGATCGAGCTCAGCACCCAGGTCGTCGCCATCGCGTTCGGCACGCAGGCCGTCGGCACCGTGATGACCCGGCTGTTTCACGACCAGGACAGCGATGCAAACCGGAACGCGGTGGTCTCGACCAGCCTGATCGCCACGGCACTCGTCAGCGCCGTGGTCGCGGTGGTCGCGATGCTGGCCGCAGCGCCGCTAAGCCGGGCGATCCTGCACTCGACCGACAACACGCCGCTGTTGCAGGCGGCGTTCGGCGCGATGTTCTTCTCCAATCTGGTCGAGGTAATTCTCACCTACGAACGCATCCGTGATCGCGCGAGGTTCTTCTTCTGGTACTCGATGGTCGGACTGTTGGTGACGCTCGGGCTCAACATCTGGTTCATCGGCTATCTCGGCGCCGGCGTCTGGGGTTTCGTGTCCAGCAAGCTGGTGGTGATGGGCGGCGGCTCGGTGTTCCTGCTGTGGCGGGCGTTCGGCGCGGTCGGCTGGAGTTGGCGCGGCGGCTTGATGCGCCAGTTGGTGCACCTCGGCCTGCCGCTCAGCGTTGCCAGCCTGTCGTTCTTTGCGATCCATTTCTCCGACCGGTTCTTCCTGACCGCCGCGGTGTCGCTGGCCGACCTTGGCCGCTACGCGCTGGCCTACCGGTTCGCCTTTCTGGTCAGCGTGCTGGTCAGCGACTCTTTCGGCAAAAGCTGGAACGTAAATTTCTACCGCCATGTCGGGCTGGCTGGCTGGCGCGAGCAGTTCGGCCATGTCGCCAGATACCTGATCTTCGCCGAGTGCGCCGCCGGGCTGGCGCTGTGCCTCACCGCACCCGAGCTGTTTCGTATCATGGTGCCGCCCTCGTTCTACCCGCCGGCGCTACTGCTGCCGGTGCTAGTACTGGCCTACGTGCTGCGCGATGTCGGTGATTTCTTCCGCAACCTGCTGCTGATCAACAAGCGTGCGGTGCAGATCGGACGGCTGGTGCTGGCCGGCGCTGCACTCAACACGGCGCTTAATTTCGCGCTCATTCCGGTGCTGGGCCTGTACGGCGCGGCGCTGGCAACGCTCGCGACCTGGACCGTCTACATGGTGGTGTTCTGGGTTGTCGCCTGCCGCGAGCACCAGATCCCGTCACGGCCATTTTCGGGGCTCCTGCTGCTGGCGCTGGCCGGTGGCGTGCTGGCCGGCCGTTACGCCATCCCGGTTCCCGGACTGCTTGGCCAGACGGCGCTGGATCTCGGATGGCTACTGCTGTTCACCGTCACGGCGCTGCCATGGTACTTTTCCGCGGCCGACCATGCCGGGATGCGCCTCAGAGCCGCCGCCATCGGGCTGGCCCTTATCCCGGAGCACATCCTGCGCCGGAGATGATCGGCAGGTGACGCTCCGCCTGCGCCGGTAGTGACGCGAACCTGCCTCCGCCGGCCTCACGCGATGTCAGCGCCTGACGGATTTCGAGTGGCGTTGCCGGCACTCCGCCGAGGTCGGCCTTGAAGAAACTTACAAAGCTGTTGAGCCGCGCCAACAGGTGATCGACCTCCAGCGTGGTGCGCGCGTACGGCGTGCAGCCGGGGGTGAACGAGGAGCTGCGCATTGACAGTATGAAGACCCGTTGGCCCCTGCCCGCCAGCTTGCCGACCAGGCGCCGCATTGCGTCGAGTGTCATGCCGTCGGGCGTCAGCAACGCCCGCTCCAACCATCCGAAGCGGGAAAGCAGGGTCGGCACGCGCAGGCGACGCGCGGTGCTGCTCGCGAGTATCCGGTCGGCGCCGCGGTCAGTCAGCTCGTGGGTCGGGCCGGCCACGCCGTAGGTCATCGGCAGATGCAGCAGCCGTCGGCTCTGATCAGACCAGAACGGCTGCGACGGGTAGCCGAGAAAGTTCGGGCCGCCGCCAAGCCCGGCGTAGTTGCGCCCGGGCTGGACGCTGAGATCGACCTCGAAGCCCGCATCTGTCAGCATCTCCCGGCGCTCGAAGCGAAATCCGCCGCGCCCTGCCTTGTAGACCTTGGGCGCCTGGCCGAGCCGGTCGGCAATCGCCACCGACAGGACCTGTAGCTTGCGCTGTTCAAGTTCCGCCGGAAGGTTGCAGGGAAACGAATTCGACAGGCAGATGACCTCCTCATCGGGCGGGGTCACCCACGGGTGCAGGTGAGCGCCGACCGCGCAGCGATCCTGCGCCAGCCAGCCGCGCAGCAGGGCGGCCGCGTCGTCATCGGCGGCAATCGGGTAGCTGACGAGATAGCAAGGCCGTATTGCGTGATGGTCAAACACCGTCTGCGCCCGGGCCACGTTGTGGAACGACGTGACCTGGGTGTTGGCGCGAGAGTAGGGACGGTTCCAGTCGTAATCTTCCTCGGCGTCGATCAGGACGCATAGATGTGGGCGTTCAAGGCCACCGGTATCGGCTAAGGGGAAGGCGCCAGGGAAGGCGGCATGAAACGCCGCGCCGTCGTGTCCGGAGAGGGGCCAGGCGCGCATTCACGGTCAACCGTTGATAGGCGGATGCCGGCGGACAAGCGGCCGCAGGGCTCTCATCGCGGGCGCCGACAGGACCAGAAACCGGGCATTGTCGAAGACGTTGAAGC
>JAYTTA010000501.1:0-13633 GCA_043745345.1 Acetobacteraceae bacterium
AAGGTCGGCATCGTGTCGTCGAAAAGCCTCAAGAAGATGCGGCGCTACGCCTATGTCGGCATGTTTGTGGTCGCCGCCATCCTGGCCCCGCCCGACGTGATCACGCAGATCGGGCTGGCGGTGCCGCTGATCGGGTTGTACGAGATTTCCATCATCATGGCCCGGCTGGTCGAGCCGAAGCCGGTCGAGGAAGCGCCTGATGCATGATCTTCGCGCCATCCGCGAGGATCCCGATGCGTTTGATGCGGCTTTGGCGCGACGCGAGCTGATCCCGCAGGGCGCCGAAATCCTCTCGCTCGATGCAAGCCGCCGAGCGGCGCAAACGGCGTTGCAGGATAAGCAGGCGCGTCGCAACGCCCTGGCTAAGGAGATCGGCCAAAGTAAACGCAGTGGTAACGATACCGCGGCGTTGGAAAAGGAAGCCACGCAGTTGCGAACCGAGATGGAGGGGTTGGAGCAACACGCCGGGAGTTGGGATGGGCAGATCAAGACCATCCTGGAGGCGTTACCCAACATCCTTGATCACTCGGTTCCCGCAGGAACGAGCGAGGCCGACAATCTCGTCGTTGGGCAGCATGGCCAACCGCGCGATCTTGGCTTTGAGCCCAAGCCGCATTACGAACTCGGTGAAGCCCTCGGCCTGATGGACTTCTCGACCGCCGCCAAGCTGGCCGGTGCCCGGTTCACCATCCTGCGCGGCAGCCTGGCACGGCTGGAACGCGCCCTCGGCCAGTTCATGATCGACCTGCATACCGACACCCAAGGCTACACCGAAATGACCGTGCCGGCGCTGGTCAACGAGGCCACCGCCTACGGAACCGGCAACCTGCCGAAGTTCGAGGACGATCTGTTCAAGACCACCGATGGCCGTTACCTCATTCCCACCGCCGAAATGCCGCTGACCAACACGGTCGCCGGCGAAATCCTGGCCGAAGCCGCCCTGCCGATCCGTCTGACCGCGCTCACCGACTGCTTCCGCTCTGAGGCCGGGTCCGCCGGCCGTGACACCCGGGGCATGTTGCGCCAGCATCAATTTCGAAAAGTCGAGCTGGTCTCGATCGTGCACCCGGACCAAAGCGAGGCCGAGCATGAGCGCATGACGGCCGCCGCCGAACGCGTGCTGACCTTGCTGGAGGTGCCGTTCCGCCGCGTTCTGCTATGCGCCGGCGATACTGGGTTCTCCGCCGCGAAAACCTTCGACCTGGAGGTCTGGATGCCGGGCCAGCAGGCTTGGCGGGAAATCAGCTCCTGTTCCAACTGCCACGATTTCCAGGCCAGGCGGATGAACGCGCGGTTTCGCGACGGCAAGGCCATGGCGTTCGTCCACACCCTCAACGGCTCAGGCGTTGCGGTCGGACGCGCCCTGATCGCGGTGATGGAGAACCACCAGCAGGCCGACGGATCGATCCTGATTCCGGCCGCGCTGGTGCCGTACATGGGCGGCGTCGAGACCATCAAATAAGGCTTTCAGACCCGCTCGAATATCTTGGCGACAGCCGAAATCCCGCCTCCGTCTCAGAGCGTGTTTTTCGTGGGTCATTCCCATCATGTGAGTTTCGTCCAAACTTCCACGCATGACGGATCACCGGCTCCAACCGCATACCCTCAGGCGCCGGCACCGCTGCAGGCGGATGCGAAGCCGGAACCGCCGCCTGCATCCGTTGCAGCGCCCGCAGCGTCGCCTTGCCCTCCCGCATCAGGCATTTTCGCATGAGGTCCGGCTCCTTGCGGTGAACCTGCGACAGCCGCAAGCTATCCATCGTCCAGGCATCGGCTGCCACGAACTGTGCCGTCAACCACGCCTCGGCGCCGCTCTCCGGCGGCAACCCCGCACCGCAGCCATCGCTGCCCGGTCCTGCCGCCGCAAACTCTCGGCATCGTCCGCAGCCGATGCCGGCCGCGCCGGGCGCAAGATCAGGACAGCATCGGAAAACACCTCCCTCGGCAGCATGCGCGAAAACTCGGAGTCCGGACCGGCGGCGGGCTTGAGAAGGTTTTTCATCGCCCTCTAATAAAGTCAAACAGACTAACGGAGCAAGCAAAATATGTCATGCCCGCAGACACCATCGACCGCCCAGGATAAAACAACTCAGGGCGGCCGACGGCCGCAACAAACCAGCCCGATTACGAGACGCGCTCGAAGATGGCGGCAATCCCTTGGCCACCGCCGATGCACATCGTCACCAGCGCATAACGCCCGCCGATCCGCTCCAACTCGTACAGCGCCTTGATCGCGATGATCGCGCCCGTGGCACCGACCGGATGCCCCAACGAAATGCCCGACCCGTTCGGATTGACCTTGTCGGGATCGAACGCCAGCTCGCGCGACACCGCGCAAGCCTGCGCCGCGAACGCCTCGTTAGCCTCGATCACGTCAATGTCGTCCATCGTCAGTCCTGCCCGTGCCAGCGCCTTCTTCGTCGCCGGCACCGGCCCGATCCCCATGATCTTCGGATCGACCCCGGCATGGGCATAGGCGACCAGACGCGCCATCGGCTTCTGGCCGCGCTTGTCCGCCGTCGCGCGGTCCATCAGCACCAGGGCCGCGGCCCCGTCGTTGATCCCGGAAGCATTGCCCGCCGTCACCGTGCCGTCCTTCTGGAACACCGCCCGCAGCTTTGAGAAATCCTCGAGGCTAGCGTTCATGCGGACATGCTCGTCAGTGTCGAACGCAATGTCGCTCTTCTTCGACCGCAGCATCACCGGCAGGATCTGGTCCTTGAACCGCCCCTCGGTGATTGCCCGCGCCGCCCGATGATGGCTCTCGGTCGCCAACTTGTCCTGGTCGTCGCGGCTGATGCCGAACTGCGCCGCCACGTTCTCGGCCGTGATGCCCATGTGGATGTTGTGAAACGGGTCATGCAACGCCGCCACCATCATGTCGATCATCTGCACGTCGCCCATCCGCGCACCCCAGCGCGTCCCCGACGCCTGATAGGCCGCCCGGCTCATGCTCTCCGCCCCACCCGCCACCGCAATATCAGCATCACCCAGCGTGATCGCGTTGGCCGCAGAAACGATGGCCTGCAGGCCGGAACCGCACAACCGGTTCAAGGTCAGCGCCGGCGTGCCCTCGCCAACGCCGCCGTTCATCGCCGCCACCCGCGACAAATACATATCCTTGGGCTCGGTGTGGATAACGTTGCCGAACACCACGTGCCCAACCTCCTGCCCATCCACCTTGGCCCGCGCCAAAGCCTCCCGAACCACCTGCGCCGCCAGCTCAGTCGGCGCGATGTCCTTCAAGCTGCCGCCAAAATCGCCGATGGCGGTACGCACGCCGCTGACCACGACCACATCGCGCTGCATGACACTCTCCCTGTATTTGCCGTAATGTGACGCGGGATCGACGCCCCGGCAACCGGTCTGGTAAACCGCTACGTCGTAGGCGGTAAGCAAGGTTGGGCTCTGCCCAAACCCGCAAAGGGGCAGTCGCCCCTTTGAATCCCTTCTCGTAAGGGATGCGCTCCCGGGCGGGGTTTGGGCAGAGCCCGGTGCTTCCTGCCTACGGCGTCCAGCAAGAAAGTGGGAAAACAGGCATGTCCGCAACACAGAACGAGGCGGTAGTCGTCGATGCCGCATCCAACACGAAGTTGAGTTTCGCGGCCGTTCCGATGCCCGAGGCCGCGCCGGGACAGGCGATGATCCGGGTGAGCGCGTTCTCGCTCAACCGCGGAGAGACCAAGCGGGCGTTGACCGCGGCGCCGGATGGCAGCCGGCCGGGCTGGGACGTGGCCGGCGTGATCGAGCAGCAGGCGCCGGGCGGGCGCGGGCCGGCGGTTGGCACGCGCGTGGTCGGGCTGGTCAACACGGCGATCGCGCCGGGCGGCTGGGCGCGGTTCGTGTCGGTTCGGTTGGAGCATTTGGCGCCGGTGCCCGATGGCGTGACCGATGCGCAGGCTTCGACGTTGCCGGTGGCTGGGCTGACCGCGTTCCATGCGTTGCGCCAGGGCGGGATGCTGGCCGGCAAGCGCATCCTGATCACCGGCGCCAGCGGCGGGGCGGGAGATTTTGCGTTGCAGCTGGCGCGGCTGTCGGGTGCCGGCAGCCTGGTCGCGCACATCCGCAGCGACGCGCACGAGGCCAACGTGCGCGCGGCAGGTGCGACGGAGGTCGCATTGGGTTCGACCTTGGACGCGGCGCGGCAGTTCGGCCCCTACGACGTGATCATCGACAGCGTCGGCGGCGACGTGCTCGGCATGGCGCTGGGCATGTTGGCGGTTGGCGGCGTGTGCGTGAATTTCGGGGTGTCTGCCGGCAACGCGGTGACGTTCGACGCGCGGGATTTCTTCTTCGTCGGCCGCACCAGGCTATGTGGGATCGCACTGTTCGAGGAGCTGAAGACCGCGGAAAGTGGCGCCGTCGGCCTGACCCGGCTGGCCCGCATGGTGGCGCAGGGCAACCTCAGGCCGCGCATTAGCGTCGAGGCGCCGTGGCGCGAGATCGGCCGGGTCGCGCACGGCCTGATCGACCGCGCGTTTACCGGCAAGGCTGTCCTGCACGTGGCCGACTGATGCACCGCACGATCCGCACGCCGACGCTGGAGATCGCCTATGAACAGTCCGGGCCGGAGGATGGCGATCCGGTGATCCTGCTGCATGGTTTCCCGTACGACGTGCGCGGCTGGGATGGTTGCGTACCATTGCTCGCCGCCGCCGGCTGCCGGGTGATCGTGCCATGGCTGCGCGGCTACGGCCCGACGCGTTTCCTCGATCCGGAAACGCCGCGCTCCGGCCAGCAGGCGGCGCTGGCCGCGGATCTGCTGGCGCTGCTCGACGCGCTCGATATTTCGCGCGCGACGCTGGCCGGCTACGACTGGGGCGGCCGCGCCGCTTGTATTGTTTCCGGTTTGTGGCCGGACCGGGTGAGGGGGCTGGTCACCGCCAACGGCTACAATCTGCAGAACATTCCGGCCTCGGTGGAACCGGCGGCGCCGGCGCAGGAGTTCCGCCATTGGTATCAGTGGTATTTCCACACCGAGCGCGGCCGCGCCGGACTGCAGGCCAATCGGCGTGGCATCTGCCGTCTACTGTGGCAGCTCTGGTCGCCAAATTTCACCTTCGACGAGGCGACATTCGAGCGCAGCGCGGCAAGCTTCGATAATTTCGATTTTGTCGACGTGGTGATCCAGTCCTACCGCCACCGCCATCGCGCCGCCCCTGGCGATCCGGCGCTGGAATGGATCGAGCGGAAGCTGGAGGCGCAACCGTCGATTTCCGTTGCCACGGTGTCGCTGCATGGCGAAGCGGACGGTGTCGATCCGCTGGGCCCGACCGATCCGACCGCGGGGAAATTCACCGGCTGGTACCGGCGCGAGATCGTGCCGGTTGCGGGCCACTACATGGCGGCCGAGATGACCGAGCCGGTGGTCCGCGCCATCGCCGAGCTGCGCGCTAGAGGGTGATGATGTTGGATAGAAACGTCATCACCCTCTAGCTTCTGTTTTATCGATCATTTTTATGACTTCGGATGACGTATCCAAAATCATAATGATCTAAAGCCGCCGCAGCGGCATCGTCCAGGCCAGCAGCATGATCGCCACCGAGAAGCTGGCGATGGTCAGGAACACGGCGCGGAATGCGTCGGCAACCTCGCTCTGCACGATCGCCCGGCGCACGGTGTCGAGCCCATTCATCGCCGACGGGCCCTGCTGAACCATCTTGTAGAAAAGTTCCGCCGTGTCGGCGTCGGCGGCCGCCAGCACGGAAAACAGCACGGCGCCGGCGAGCGCCACGCCAAGCGCCGAGCCGAGTGAGCGCGACAGTTGCACCGCCCCGGCCGCGGCGCCGAGTTGATGCGACTTGGCCAGATGCTGCACGGTCAATTGCGCCACCGGCATGGCGCTGCCCTGGCAGAACGCGCCGATCGTCATCATCAGCGGCAGCTCGATCCGGTTTAGGTGCGGCGCCAGGAACGCCAGCCCGATCAGGCTTAGCGCCGTGACGGCCAGGCCGATGCTGGGGAAGATCGCGGTGCGGCCGGTGATCGAGACCAGCCGGCCGGTGATCATCGACCCCGAACCCACCCCGATGGTGAACGGCAGCAGCAGGAAACCGATCTCCGAGGGGCCAGCGCCGTCCACCACCTGAAGGTAAAGCGGTAGGAAGGTGATCTGCGCGACCAGCGAGGCCCCGGCGAACCCGGCCATCGCGTTCGATCGCCAGATCGCCGGCTGCCTCAGCAGCTGCATCGGCAGCAGCGGTGCCGCGTGGTACTTCTCCTGCCAGAGCAGCGCCAGCAGCGACGCCACCGACACGGCCAGTAATCCGGCGACGATGCCGAGCGATCCGGGGCTGAGCCGTCGGATCTGCTCCATTGCCACCAGCAGCGGTGTGACGAAGGTCGTCAGCAGCAGCAGCCCGACGGTATCGAAGCCGCGCACGCCGCCGGCCGCCAACCGCGCCGGCAGCCGCAGCACCAGCACCACGGCCAGGGCGCTCAGCGGCAGGGTGTAAAGGAAAATAGAACGCCAGCCGAACGCCTGGGTCAAAAAGCCGCCGGCGATCGGACCTATCGTGCTGCCGAGCACGATCATGGTGGCGAGGTAGCCCTGAAAGTGGCCGCGGTCGCGCGCCGGCACGCTCTCGCCAATCAGCGCCTGCGACAGCGTCATCAACCCGCCGCCGCCGAGGCCCTGGAACGCCCGGGTGATGGTCAGGATGGTCATGCTCGGCGCAAGCGCGCTGGCCAGCGATCCCGCCACGTACATCGCCAGCGCCACCAGCATCAGCATGCGGCGGCCGAACAGGTCCGCCAGCCGGCCATAGACCGGTGCTGCGATGGTGTTGGCGACCAGGTAGGCGACAACCACCCAGACCACCCGATCGACTTCGCCCAACGAGCGCGCGATCGCCGGCAGCGCGGCGCTGATCGTGGTGCCGTCTGCGACCGCGAGGAACACCGGCAGCATGATCGGCGGGAACACCGACCAGAACATTCGGCGGCGTTCGGCCCGCGTTTCGCCGGGCGAGGATTCTGCGGTGCTCAGCGACATTTGCGAGCGGCGCTAAGGCGCGCGCGCGAAGGTGGCGATGGCCCCCGCTACGGCTTGCGGCTGCTCCGGGATCAGCGCGTGCCCGGCATGGGGAACGACCACAACCTGCACCCGGTCGCCAAGCGCCGCCTTCATCACCCCGGCGAATTTTCGCGGCGCCACCGTGTCGTCCTCGGCCTGCAGATCCAGAATTCTGGTGCCGCCGCCGGCGAACCAAAGATCGAGCGGCGTCGCCGCCGTAGCCGCCGCCTCCGCGTCGTGCGTCGCCGGATACCAACCGCCAAGCCAGACGCGCGGATCGTTGCCGGGCGCAAAAAACGCTAGTTGCAGGTAGGTTAGTCGCTGCGTCTCGGAGAATTCCGGGTTGCCGCTGCCGTCGATCGCTTCACGGACCGCGTCCGAGATCGGCTTCTCGGTGACGCCCGACGGCACCTTGCCGGCCGAGGCCGCGGCCATCACCAGGCCGCGCACCAGATCCGGGCGGTCGGTCGCCAGCATGCGGCCGACGAAGTTGCCGAAGGCGTGGCCGACCACGATCGCCGGGCCGGATTGCTCGTGCGTGATGACCGCGGCAATGTCGGCCGCGAAATCATGAAGGGTCAACGTCTCCAACGGTCCGGCGCTGGCGCCGATGCCACGCGGCTGTGGCCGCAGAACGCGGAACCCGTCAGCTGCGAGCAGGTGCGAGACCTCGGCATAGTCTTCGGCGCCGCGGCCAAGCGAGGGCAGGAACACGATCACCGGCCCGGAGCCCTCGGCAAACACCTCGATTTGCGTCGTACCCTGTTCGACCATGAATCGCGTGCCCGCCGCGTTCGCGTTCGCTAGCCCGCAGAAGCAGGCAAGCAGCCAACAGAAAATTTTGGTCATCCATCCTGGCCGTCGATTACGGATGGCAGGCTACCGGGTAATTGCGCGAGGTCCACCGGGGGCCTAGTTTCGAACCCGACCAATTCGCCGCAGGAGCCGACCGATGAACGATGTTGTCGAGGTTGCCGAAACCGCCCGCGCCGACACGCCGCCGCTGGGCGCAAAAGAAATCGCCGACATCGCCGAGCAGCTTAATCAGTTGCTGCGGCTGCGCACCAACCCGATCGGCATGAAGCTGTTCGAGGACCTCGCCGAGATGGAAAAGGTGCCAGGCCTGCGCCGCCCCGCACCCGGCAAGACCTTCTCGACCTGCCAGCTCGTCACCCAATCCCGTCTCGCCGGCTTCACCCTCGGCATCACCACCGAGAACGTGCCAGAATTCTCCAACTGCAGCGGCATCATCGGCCTCAGTCCGCCCAGCGAGGTCTATCTCTCCGGACGCAAGATGCATGGCGTCTGGTTCGAAAATCTCGAGGCCTCCGCCGCCCATCAGGCGCAGATGCCGCGCGTGCCGTCCGGAAAGTACCACGGTCTGGTGGTGTCGCCGCTGCGCTCGGCCCGGCTCGATCCGCCGGATGTCTGCCTGTTCTACGCCAATCCGGCCCAGATGATTCTGTTCATCAACGGGCTGCAGTGGCGCAACTACAAGCGCTTCGACTTCAGCGTCACCGGCGAGAGCGCCTGCGCCGACAGCTGGGGCAAGGCGCTCAAAACTAAAACCGCCAGCCTGTCTATCCCGTGTTTCGCCGAGCGCCGCTACGGCGGTGTCGCCGACGACGAGATGCTGATGGCCTGCCCGCCGGAGGATTTGCGCACCGCGGTGATCGGCCTGCATGGGCTGTCCAAGGCCGGGTTACGCTATCCGATCATGCCCTACGGACCTCAGGCCGAGCCGGCCGAAGGTATGGCGAAAAGCTACGCTGGTAAAAGCTAGAAAGCATGGGGCTCTCCCCCATCCCTCATTAGGACATCCATGCAGCATTTCCTGGTAACCGGCGGATGCGGATTCATCGGTTCTCATCTTTGCGAAGCGCTGGTTGCACGCGGCGACCGCGTGCGGGTGCTGGACGACCTATCCTCGGGCTATTTGGAAAACCTACCCTCCGGCGTCGAGTTCCAGCGCGGCGATGTCGCCAACGCACACGCGGTGACGGCAGCCCTGCAGGACATCGACGGCTGCTTTCACCTGGCTGCGATCGCCTCGGTCGAACGTGGCCAGCAGGACTGGCGCGGCACCCACCGGATCAATCTTTCGGCGACGATCAACCTGTTCGACGCAATCCAAGGCCAGGCTGATCCGAAGCGCCAGAAAATCCCGGTCGTCTATGCCTCCTCCGCCGCCGTCTATGGCGACTGCCCGGTGATGCCGATCATTGAAACAATGGAAAAACGACCGCTCTCGGCCTACGGCGCAGACAAGTACGGCTGCGAGTTGCACGCCGGCGTTGCAACCCACGTGTTCGGAATTCCGACCGTCGGGCTGCGCTTCTTCAACGTCTAT
Source organism: Acetobacteraceae bacterium (assembly GCA_043745345.1). Lineage (GTDB taxonomy): Bacteria > Pseudomonadota > Alphaproteobacteria > Acetobacterales > Acetobacteraceae > PALSA-911. The sequence continues at coordinate 9,366 of JAYTTA010000501.1, forward strand.
GGACCGCGGCAGGATCCGAAATCGCCCTACTCCGGCGTCATCTCGATCTTCTGCGACAAGATCAGCCGGGGCAAACCTGCCACCGTGTTCGGCGACGGCCTGCAATCCCGTGATTTCATCCATGTCGGGGATGTGGCGGCGGCCCTGGTCGCGGCCATGGTCCGGCGTCCGCCGCAGGCTCCGGTGTTCAATGTCTGCACCGGCGTTCCCACCACGGTGCTGCACCTTGCCCGGACGATTGCCGCCTTGCGCGGTAGGGAATCTGAGCTGCGGATGTTGCCGGCGCGCGGTGGCGAAATCCGCCATTCGATCGGATCCGTCGAGCGATCGAGGGAGGCGCTCGGGCTGGCTCCTTCGCTTGTCCTCACGGAAGGGTTGCGTGACGTGCTGGCATGGCTGGATAAAAGAACCTTGCGGAACGATCCTATGCAAGATGTCGGATCGGTAGCGGCACTTAGCGGCTGACAACCTGGCGTTCGAGCAGCTTGCCGGCGCTATCTGCCGTCCAGCAGGGCGGCGTAGGCGGCGAACATCGCCTCCTGATCGAACGTTGCGACAGCTTTGGCCCGGTTGGCGTGGCCCAATCGCTCGCGCAGCGCGCGTGATTGCAGCAGCTGAGACAGGCTGCCGGCAAGCAGGACCGCATCCGGTGCAACGACGAAAGCGGCGTTTTCGGTCGCCAGCATCGTGCGGACATCCCCGACATCGGTGCTGGCAACCGCGAGCCCGGCGGCCATCGCCTCCAGCACCGACAGCGGCATCTGCTCGGTATCCGAGGACAGCGCGAACACGTCGAACAATCCGATCACGGATTGGGGCCGGGCCATGTGGCCGGTGAAATGCACCGAGCCGGCGATGCCGAGTTCAGCGGCCAACGACTCCAGCTGAACCCGCTCCGGGCCGTCGCCGATGATAACCAGCTTTGCCATGACGTTCCGGCGCAGGATGCCGAAGGCCTGAAGTAGGCGTGTCAGATTCTTCTCCGGCCGCAACGCCGCCACCGTGCCGATCACCGGTCCGTCGCCGGGCCAGCCGGCGGCGATTTCCGGGTCGGGCGGTTCGGCGAAACCGGCCAGGTCGATGCCGTTCGGGATGTAGTTGAGGCGTTTATCCGGCAACCGCCAGATGTCGCGCGCGATCGCCAGCAGCGTTTGCGACGGCAGCACGACCTTACAGAACCGCAGCACGGCCCGGCGGATCAGCACCCGGCGGCGGATTTGCAGCCTGCGTTCCTCAGGGCCGAAGCCATCTTCGATATGGACCTGGCGGACAATCATCGGAAAATTGGCCATCGCCCACTCGATCGTTCCCCAATTGCTGGTGACCAGCACATCCGGCCGGGCCTGGCGCAGGAAGGCGCGGAACCGGCGCCGATTGCCCAGCGTGTCGCCCTTGCGAATATCGACGCGGGGATAGCCGATCTCGATGTCCGGCACGATCCGCTCGGCGCAGGCGTAGTTGCCGTCCATCGCGATGATCGAGTGGCGATAGCGCGCGCCGAACCGGTTGATCAGCGCCGCGGTGCGGACCTGCGGCCCGCCGACCGCGAACGTCGAGAAAACATGTAGGATGCTCGGAACGGTCATCGCGGCGTGCGCTGCGTCAGCTGGCGTGAACCTGGATCGCGCGTTCCAGAAAACGCGCCGGTTCGGTAACCGGCGCCCAGCCCAGATCCCGCTTGGCCGCCGAGCAGTCGAACCGCGCCGTCATGCCGCGCGATAGGAAGTCATAGCGTGTCGGCACCGGCACCCGGCGGCCGGTCGCGCGCTTGACCGTCCATTTCCCCATATCTTCCAGCCACAGCCAGGTTGCCGATTGTGGATGAAACCTTAGCGGCCGCCGCAGTGCCTGGCCCAGCGCGGAAACATAGTCGCGTGCCGTCATCCGCACGTCGCCGACCAGGTTGTAGGTCTTGCCCTCAATCCCCGGCGCCGCGCAGGCGAGCCGGATCGCCTCCGCCACATCCTCGACCAGAACGAAGGGCAGGGGATTACGGCCATCGTTCCAGCCGATGCAATGCTGTTCGTTGTTGTAAAATCCCAGGCCGCTGTGGAACGGCGAGCCACCGGCGCCGACCACCAGGCCTGGCCGCAGGATGCACACCGGCAGACCCTCGCGTGCGTGAAGGTCGAGCAGCATGTGGTCGCAGATCGCCTTCGCGCGGGCATAGTCGGCGCGCTTCTCGGCCGCCGGATCGGCTGGCGTGGCGTCGGTCACAACGCCGGGCTGCGGACCCAGATAGAGGGAGGCGATCGAGCCGACATGGATCAGCCGCCCGACGCCGCGCGCCTGGCAGGCGCGTGCCACGGTTTCCGCCCCGCCGACCATCGCTGCGCGGATTTCCTCGAAATTGGCCCCACCGCCGCCATGGGCCAAGTTGACCACCACTGGCGCGCTCCCGATCGCGAGTTCGACCAAAGCTGCGTCGTTGATGTTGCCGCGATGCACCGTGACCAGCGGATCCGCGAATATCGCCGGCAGGCTGGCGATTGACCGTGCCATCACCGACACGCGCATCCCGGCCGCAACCAGGTTTCGCACGACATGGGTGCCGATGAAGCCGGTGCCGCCCAGAACCGCGACGTCGTATGACTGCGATGGCAGCCTTGTATCAGAGGCCGCCGGAACAGCTGCGGGGACAAAAACCTGATCGCGGATGGTCTCGCAGGCGCGCACCAGCCGGGCGCCGAACGCCAGATTGGTTTCGGGCGTTGTGCCGGCGTCGAGTGCCGCGTGAAAGGCGGTGATGCTGCCGGCCATGCTCTTGAAGAACGCGTCCGACCGCGGCTTCAACTTGAACGTCGATAAGCCGTAATCGATCGTGTTGCCGATGCTGTGGCGCAGCAACTCGGCAGCACTTCGGCTGCCCGAAGCCAGCCCATCGACGGTTTCCAGCCAGCGTGTGCGCCGAAACGTCAGAACACGATTCGCCAGGATGTCGGCGACCATGACACCGTCATCGCAGACCACGGTGATCTGCCAGAACGGGAACGCCTGGCCGACCGCAAAGCGCAGCTGCGCCGGCAGGTTGGTCCCGACGAGGTTGGCATCCAGGCTCGAATAGAACATCCGGCCGGGTGCCAGCTCGATCGACGGTCCGGCGATCGCCTGAATTTCGGTGAATGTCCCAGCCAGAACGGCAAGTTGGGACAGCGGGTGAACCGCCTGCTCCAGCAGGATGTTGACCGGCTCGCGGAACATCCAGTGGCCGAATTGTCCCATGCCAAGTTGGCGCAATGGCACATTGTAGACGCACGAGACGTAGTTGGGCCGGCCGAGCACGCCTTCCTGCAGCAGCTTGCGCAGACGCAGGAAGGCTGGATGATGGGCGAAGTTCTGGTTGACACCGACCGCCACCGAATGGGCGGCCGCCATTTTGGTCAGGCTTTCGCATTCCGCCGAACTGGCTGCCGCCGGTTTTTCGAGCAGCACCGGCTTGCCCGCTGCAAGCAGCGTCAGCGCGACAGCCGTGTGCAGATCCGGCGGCACCAGGATGTGGGCGCAATCTATGGCATCCGCCGCCAGCGCCTCGTCCACCGAGGCAAAAACAGCCGCGACATTCCATTGCCGCGCCAGACGCCTTGCCGCCTCTAGGTTCGGATCGATGATCGCGGTCGTGCCAACGCCGGCGAGCCCTTGCAGCACCTCGGCATGAACGCGGGAAATGAAGCCGGCGCCGACAAGACCAACTCTGCGCAAAATAAGGCAACCTTTGAAACAGGTGTTCCCGGCTGTGGCCGGCTCATGAAATGGGGAGAACTAACTCGAAAGGCTGGCTAACTCGAAAGGCTGGCAAGGTTATCGGCAAGCCCCGGGTTACCCTGCAGGAACGCGCCGATGGCGGCGCGGGCGGCGGCCTTGCCGGCTGGGCCCTGCTCCGAGAGATCATTTTCCGGCAAGATCGTAACCATCACCGGCGTCGACCGGCCGCCGATGATGCTGCGCAGACCCAGCTTGATGCGCATCGTCAGGCCGATCTGGGTCGATTGACCATCGATCCACAGCGCGGTCACCGCGGTACGCGCCGGTTCCTCGGCCTCGTTCAGGCGCCAGACCGGGCGAGTGCCGCCTGGCTCGTTCAGCCAACTGCGGGCGACCTCGCTCCCCGGCGTGTAGCCAAGCAGCCGTCGCTCCTCGGCGATCAGGGTCGCGGGACCGGTGCCGGGCGCGAACCGCACCAGGCTGACACGCAGAACCTGATCGCCGCAGCGCACCCGGCGGGCGAACGGGTCGGTGGCGGGCGGAAGTAGTGGGGTGGTGTCCGCGGC
>JAYTTA010000502.1:0-3601 GCA_043745345.1 Acetobacteraceae bacterium
AAATCGACCCGGAGCGGGATCGGTATGGCGAACCTCCTGCGTTCACCATACCGGATGAGACGCATCCCGAGTCGCGCAAGCTCCATGAGGCACAAGCTCCGAATTTCGGTACTAGCCGGTTGCAAGCGCGGCAATCGGCGCGGAAGCTGACGGTCGTGTTCCGTCCGGCTTGATTGGGTCTTCATGTGCACCGTCATCATCCTGTTCCGTCCTGGTCATGATTGGCCGGTGCTGCTCGCGGCCAACCGGGATGAGCAGATTGACCGTGCCTGGGACCTGCCGGCTGAGCACTGGGCCGATCATCCCGGCGTGGTTGCCGGGCGGGACCGTACCGCAGGCGGCACCTGGATGGCGGTCAACCGGAACGGCCTTGTGGCGACGGTGCTGAACCGGCAGGGCAGCCTTGGGCCGGTGGCGGAGAAGCGGTCTCGGGGCGAGCTGCCGTTGCTGGCGGCGTCTTGCGGCAGCGCCATGGAGGCGACGGCAGCGATCGCGGCGCTGGATCCCGGGCAGTGGCGCAGCTTCAACATGGTGCTGGCGGATCGTGACCATGCCGTATTTCTGCGTGGGTTGGGTCAGGGGCGCGTCGAGTGGCGGCGTCTAGAGCCTGGTTGCCACATGGTGACCGCTCATGACGTGGATGATCCGGAAAGCCCGCGTGTTGCGCGCCATCTGCCGAGGTTTGCCAATGCCATTCCGCCGATGCCCGATTGGGGCGATTGGCCGGCGTTGCTTTCCGACGTGTCCGGGTTTCCCGGCGAGCAAATCAATGTCCGGCCGCGTGCCGGTTTCGGCACGGTATCGTCCTCACTCCTAGCCCTCCCCGCCGCCGGGCCACCGGCGTGGCTGTTCGCCGCCGGCGCCCCAGATCTTGCGCCCTTCCTTCCTACGGAACGGGTTACAAGAGACTAAGTCCCTTGGCGGGGTTTGGGGCAGAGCCCTATACTTACTTCCGCTGTTTCGCTTCCCGCCGCCGAGCATGAAGAATGAACTCGGTATACCCATTCGGCTGGCTGGCACCCTGAAAAACCAGATCGCGCGCCGCCTGAAACGCAATGCCGTCGAACCGCGGCGCCATCGGCTGGTACAGTTCGTCGCCGGCATTCTGGCGGTCCACCACCGCGGCCATGCGTTGCAGGGTTTCGGTCACCTGCGCCTCGGTGGCAATGCCGTGGTGCAGCCAGTTGGCGATGTGCTGACTGGAAATGCGAAGCGTCGCGCGGTCTTCCATCAGCCCGACATCGTGGATGTCCGGCACCTTCGAGCAGCCGACGCCCTGGTCGATCCAGCGCACGACGTAGCCGAGGATGCCCTGGGCGTTGTTGTCGAGCTCCTGCCGGATGTCGTCGGGCGAAAAGTTCGGCCGGTCGGCGACCGGGATGGTCAACAGGTCGGACAGCGGCGCGCGGGCGCGCTGCATCAGTTCCTCCTGGCGCTCGGCGACATTGACCTGGTGGTAGTGCAGTGCGTGCAGGGTGGCGGCGGTCGGCGACGGCACCCAGGCGGTGTTGGCGCCCGCGCGCGGGTGGCCGATCTTCTGCTCCAGCATTTCAGCCATGCGGTCGGGCGCGGCCCACATGCCCTTGCCGATCTGGGCTTTTCCACGCAGGCCCGCGGCGAGGCCAATATCCACGTTCTGGTCCTCGTAGGCGCGGATCCATGGGGTCGCTCGCATTTCCGCCTTGCGGATCATCGGGCCGGCTTCGAGCGAGGTCCGCATCTCGTCCCCCGTGCGATCGAGGAAGCCGGTATTGATGAACACCACGCGGGTTCGGGCGGCGTAGATGCAGGCCTTGAGATTGGCCGAGGTGCGGCGTTCCTCGTCCATGATGCCCATCTTCAGCGTGTTCGGAGTCAATCTGAGAAGCTGCTCGACCCGGGAAAACAGCGTGTCGGCGAAGGCGACCTCCTCCGGCCCGTGCATCTTCGGCTTGACGATATAGACCGAGCCGGCGCGGCTGTTGCGCAGCGGGCCCTCGTCCCGCAGGTCGTGCATTGCCACCAGCGAGGTCACCACGGCGTCGAGGATGCCCTCGGGAATTTCCTGGCCGGCGGCGTCGAGCACGGCGTCGGTGTACATGTGGTGGCCGACGTTGCGCATCAGCATCAGGCTGCGGCCGGGCAGGGTCAGCTCCCCTCCCCCCACCTTGTTGTAGGTGCGGTCGGTATGCAGGCGCCTGGTGACGGACTTGCCGCCCTTTTCGAACACGTCGGTCAAGGTGCCGCGCATCAGGCCGAGCAGGTTGCGGTAAATCTCGACCTTGTCCTCGGCATCGACCGCAGCCACCGAATCCTCGCAATCCATGATGGTGGTGATCGCCGCCTCCATCAGCACGTCGGAGACATGCGCGGGGTCATCGCCGCCGATCGGATGGGCGGGATCGATCTGGATTTCCAGATGCAGGTTGTTGTGGCGCAGCAGCACGGCGTGAAGTCCCGTCACGTCGCCGCGGTAGCCGACGAAGGCGGCCTCATGGAACAGCGCCGTCTCGACGCCGTTCGAGAGCTTTACCAGCAGCCGGTCATGAAGCAGGTTGTACGATACCGCATCGGCATGGCTGCCGCCGGCAAGGGGAACAATCTGGTCGAGCATTTCGCGGGCGCGGGCAATCACCCGGGCGCCACGAACCTTGTTGAAGCCGCCCGACCGCGTGGCGCCGTCATCCTCGGAAATCACGTCGGTGCCGTACAGCGCATCGTACAGGCTGCCCCAGCGCGCGTTGGCGGCGTTGAGCGCATATCTCGCGTTCATCGCCGGCACCACCAGTTGCGGGCCGGCGATGCTGGCGATCTCCGGATCGACGTTCTCGGTGGAAATCGAAAAGTCCGGCGGCTCGGGCAGCAGATAGCCGATCGAGCGCAGGAACCCGACATAGCCGGCAGCGTCTGCAGGCTTGCCGCGATGATCGCGATGGTAGGCGTCGATCTGCGCCTGCATGGTGACCCGGGTTTCCAGCAACGCGCGGTTCACCGGCGCCAGGTCCCGAACGATGTCGGAAAGGCCGGTCCAGAACCCGGCCGGTGCGAGGCCGGTGCCGGGCAGCGCCTCGGCGGTGATGAAGTCGTGCAGCGGGCTCGCGACTTTCAATCCACCGGCTTCGATCTGGCTCATACGGGGCGTCCTTTGTTAATCCGACCGGATGACGGATAGTGCGGAGCAGTTGCTAAATCTAGGGCAGGTTGGGGCTCTGCCCCAAACCCCGCCAAGGGACTAGTCCCTTGTGGCCCATTAATAAGGACAGGGGAAACCGATGGTTCAAATCGCGGTGCTTGACGACTGGCAAGGGGTGGCGCGAGGCAGCGCTGACTGGTCCGCCCTGGAAGCACGGGGAAAAATAAAGTTCTTCGCCGAAGCGTTCGCCGACGAGGACGATGCCGCCGCACAGCTACAAGCCTATGAGATCGTGCTGTCGATGCGCGAACGCACCCCGCTGCCGGGCAGCCTGATCAACAGGTTGCCGAACCTGCGCATGCTGGGCATGACCGGCGCCCGCAATGCCTCGCTCGACACGGCCGCCTGCACCGCACGGGGCATCACTGTCTGCAACACCACCGGCGGCGGCTATGTCGATAGCGCCACTGCGGAACTGGCGCTCGGCCT
>JAYTTA010000503.1:0-3599 GCA_043745345.1 Acetobacteraceae bacterium
TGGGAATTGGCGATAACGATGCGGCCATCGCCATCGACCAGGATCAGGCCTTCCTGAAGACTTTCGATGCTGTCTGCCAGACGTGTTTCGGCAGACCGGCGCTGCGTCACCTCGCGCTGCATTCGGCACTGGATATCGCCGCGCATGCTTTCCATCGCAACCAGCAGCAGGCCGAGCTCGTCGTTGCCGGCGCCGGGTATGGGAGTGGAAAATTCACCCGAAGCAATGCGCGCGGCCGCCGCCGACGCCGCGATCACCGGCCGCATGATGCGGCGGGTGAGCATGACACTGATGGTCGCGGCAAGGCCAAGGCTGGCGATCAGGCCAAGCAGGTTGATGCGCTGCTCGGCAGCCACGCTGGCAATCGCCTGCTGACGGTAGCGGAAGCCGTCCTCCGCGGTCTGGTTGACGAGTAGGTCAAGCTTGTCGGCGACCTCGATGCCGATCGGTTCGAGCGCCGCCCACTCGGCGTCTGTGGCGTCGGCATCCAGCAGGGCGCCGGCACCCTGCCGCCATCGGGCGACGGCGGCCATGACATCGCCCACCGATCGGGTGACACCGGGCGACAGCGACCGGTCGGCGGCGACCCCAAGATCGTCGGCCAGGGTCTGCGCCAGCTGGGCGATCTGCTCGCCCAGGGCTCGGTTGTCGGTGGGCCGGTTGTCGGCGGCGTGGTACCATCGCAGCTTGGCCAGGGCGGCCTGCATGGCCGAAAAATCCGCAGCCGCGCCGCGGGCGTAGTTGGTCGACATAAGGGCGTTGTCAAAGGTGCGCACGACCAGGTCGCCGGCGATGTTGATGCTGCGCTGCGCCGACAGGCTGAGGCCGAGCGTAATCAGGCTGATGGCCAGGAAGGCGCAGGCGATCTTCGCCCGGATGGTCAGCCGAAGGCCATGCCAGTGGCGGCTGCCGCCCTTTCGCCGCTTCACGTCGGCCGGCCGGTCAACGCCCGGAAAAAGTCCTAATTTGGCTTCCAAGGTGGTCATCCGGACGTTTTAGGCCGATCCGGATTAAAAGACCGATAACCACGATCCGCCAATCGGAGAGCACAAAAACTATTTCTTAATCGACCTGCGTTAACAACTTTGGCGCATCCGCCCGTGCGTGCGGGCACCCGTGAGGGAAAGGCGAAGGATCAGGACATGAGACCGCCGGCGCGTGTGAAGAAGATCGGCATTGTCCTGGCCATCCTGGCGGCCACGAACTGGCTGCCGGCCGTAGCCGGCGATGCGATCCTCGCCACCCAGAAGAATCGGGCGTTCGAGCCTGGCAGTGTGGAGCTGTCACCGGGCCAGGCGCTGCGCATCCTCAACGACGACGGTCCGCTGCTGCACCACGCCTACGTCCGGTCGCCGCGGTTCAGCTTCGACTCTGGCGAGCAGAAGCCTGGCGCCACCGCGGACATCGTGTTTTACGAGTTAGGCAGCTACACCGTGCTGTGCGGTATCCACCCCAAGATGCGCCTTGCAGTCACGGTGCGTTAGCCGCCAGCCAGGCCTGAAGCCCGTAATAGGCGGTGATGAAGCCGAACAGACACAGCACATAGAACGCGGCGACATAGACCGGCCTGCGCCACGCGGCGATCAGGCTCGGCGGCACGGTGGCAGCCTCGGCGATGAAGGCCAGCAGTGCCGCGATGATCGGCAGATGGCCGATGGCGTCGATTTTGCCGAACTCGACGATCGCGCTGGTGAAGATGGCGGCCAGCGCCACCGCCGCCAGCCGGCGCACCAGCGGCGTCCAGACCAGCGCGAAGGCACAGGCGAACTCCACTATCCCCGATGCGGTCATGAAGAACGCCGGATCGAGGCCTATACCGAGCTTCGGATGCTGTACAAGCAGTGGGTAGGTCCAGTCCGGGTAGGCCCATTTCTCGACCGAGGCCCACATCAGGGTGATGCCAGTGGTCCAGCGCAGCAGCACGAGCGGCGGCCGGCCGAGGCAGCTCAGCTTCCAGCCGGACAGCATAAGATAGCCCGCCAGGCCCAAGAAGATCGGGTAGTCGAGCATATGGAACAGCCCGTAGTCGCGGATGCCGAGGCCGAACAGCGCGAGGATGCCGAGTCCCGACAGCGCCATCGTGGCGGGCCACAACAGCCCCGCCGCGATCGCCGCTTGTAACCATTCGATCCGGGCGTCGGCAGTCATGAGCTCAGGTGTCAGGATGACGCCGCCATGCGCCCACAGCGCGATGAAGAAGGTGGCGAGGGCGACCCGTAGCAGTGCGCCGGTTTGCGCCCGAAGATATAAGGTCAGGTCGTCGATGCCGGCGAGCAGGGCGCGGCCGGCGCTGGTGGCCTCGCCCATCGCCGCCACGGTCAGCAGCAGGATGGACAACAGGGCAAGCTGGCCGAACGCCGACGAGACTACTTTTTCCAATGTCGCCGGCGTTGCCGACACATCGTATCTGGCAAACCATTTGACGTGTGCCGACGCTGGGCTGGAAGCCATCGCCAGCAGAGCCGAAAACAAAACGGCATTGCCGTAACGTTTTATTAACGATAGTCTCAGATAACTGAAAAACAGACTGGAAACAGAGACAAGGTGACCGCGATGGCTCAAATCGGTGCAGCATGCGCGCTTTCGGGGATGGCTACCGCCAGCGCCGCCGGAGCCGAATACAGGCCGGCCTATCGTCGGCTGGCAGCGGCGCTGGTGATCGCCGGCATTGCGCTGGTAGCAGCGACGTTCCCGTTCCTGTAAGCGTCCGGCTGCCGTCCACCGCGACATCAACGCGGCAACACGGGCGAGGCAAAAGGCGTTGGGTCGCCGGTCAGCGTTTCCAGGAATTCGACCAGGTCACGCCGGTCCTGCGCGCTCAATTCAAGCCTGCGGATCAGCGGCGACCGGCCGGGTCGGTCAATCCCGCCCGCGTTGTAGAGCACGACCACCATATCCAACGTCGGCACCGAGCCATCGTGCATGTATGGCATGCGCCGCGCTACATCGCGCAACGTCGGCACCTTGAAGGCGTGACGCAGCGCGATCGAGTCGGGGAACAGCGCGCCGCGTCCGATCGCCTCGCCCGCGAGCCCGATATCCTGGAACGACCCGTCGGTGAAGTTCCAGCCGGCGTGGCATTCGGCGCAATGGCCGCGGCCGCGGAAGATGCTAAAACCGCGCTTCGCCGGTTCGCTGATCGCCGTCTCGTCACCCTCGATCCACCGGTCGAACGGTGCCGGCGCCGAGACGATGGTGCGCTCGAATGTCGCCAGCGCCAGTTCCACGCGGCGCCGGCTGATCGTCGCATCGGTGAAGGCCAGGCCGAACGCCTCGACATAGCCCGGGATGGCGGCCAGACGCGCCAGCAGCCGAGGCTCGGTCTGGTCCATGTTGGCGGGGCTGAGGATCGCTGTGAAGGCGACGGCTTCGACCGAGTCGAACTTGCCGTCCCAACCCAGGATGTCGGCCCAGGCGACGTTGAGCAACGTCGGCGAGCGCAGAGCCATCCTGTCGCCGCCATTGCCGATCGCCCGCGCCAGGCCATCGCCCCAGGACAGGCCAGGCTGGTGGCAGGTGGCGCAGGAATGGGTGCCGGCACCTGACAGCGCCGGATCGAAGAACAGCGCGCGGCCGAGTGCCAGCTTGGCGCCGCTATT
>JAYTTA010000504.1:0-3599 GCA_043745345.1 Acetobacteraceae bacterium
TCGGCACCGGCTATTCCTTGTCGTCAAGTCCGATCGCGCGGAGCCGGGCGCGTTCCTCGTCCCAGCCGGCGCGTTCCTTGACGTTGAGGAACAGGTGGACCTCGCGTTCGAGCAGAGACTTGAGCTGCTTGCGGGCAAGTGCGCCTATTTCACGGATGCGGGCGCCTTTTTCGCCGATCAGGATGGCCTTGTGATTGGCACGGCCGACGTAGATCGTAGCTTCGATGCGCACGGAGCCGTCTTTCTTTTCGGCGAAGCTCTCGGTCTCGACAGTAGTGCCGTAGGGGATTTCCTCGTGGATCTGCAGGAAGATCTGTTCGCGCACGATTTCGGCGGCCAGCAGCCGGTCGGGCAGATCGGTGAGTTCATCCTCGGGATAAAGATGCGGGCCGAGCGGGAGCGACTGCGCCAGCGCGTCGAGCAGACGGTCTAGGCCATCGCCGTTGGCGGCGCTGACCATAAAGGTCTGCTCGAATTTCGCGATGTCGTTCAGCTCGGCGGTCAGCGGCAGCAGGCGCTCGACGGCGATCAGATCGGATTTGTTGAGCACCAGCCAGGCGCGGCGGTTGGCCTCGGCCAGGCGCTCGGCGATGCCGCGTACCGCCTCGTTGGCACCGGTCTTGGAGTCGACCAGCAGCAAGGTTAGATCGGCATCCTCGGCCCCGGTCCAGGCGGCGGCGACCATCGCGCGGTCCAGCCGTCGGCGGGGACGGAAGATGCCGGGCGTGTCGACCAGCAGGATCTGCGTGCTGCCGCCGTCCGCGCTGGCGCGCATCAGGATACCGAGCACGCGGAACCTCGTGGTCTGCGCCTTCGGGCTGACGATCGACAGTTTGGCGCCGATCAACCGGTTGAGCAGGGTGGATTTGCCGGCGTTGGGCGCGCCGACGATAGCGGCGAAGCCGCATCGCGTGATCGTCATGTTTTCACCTGTTCCAGCAGATCGGTGGCGGCGAGTTGCTCGGCCATGCGCTTGGCGCCGGCGGTGCCGGTGCCCACCCGACCCGCGAGCTGCACGGTGATGACGAAGGAAGGCGAGTGCGACGGCCCAGTGCGGGATGCCACGACATAGGCCGGCAACGGCATGCCCTGGCGCTGCGCCCATTCCTGCAACGCGGTCTTGGCGTCCTTCGGCGGATCGGTCTGGGTTGCCATCGCGGTTGCAAACGCGCCTCGGACGAAGTTCCGCGCGGGGTCGAGTCCGGCGTCGAGGAACATCGCGCCGAGCGAGGCTTCCAATGCATCGGCCAGCACCGAGGCCGTGGCAGCGACACCGGCGCGCGCCTCGCCAGGGGAGACATTCAACGCGGCGCCGAGGCCGATCTCCTCGGCGATGGCGGCCAGCACCGGCTGCGAGACGAGGTGGCCAAGGCGGCGGCCGAGGCCACCCTCTTGCTCGGTGGGGAAGCGTTCGATCAGCCACTCCGCCATCACCAGCCCGAGCACACGATCGCCGATGAATTCCAGTCGCTCGTTGGAGCCGGTGCCGTGGCCGGAGCGGGAGCGCACCGCCGAACGATGGGTCAGGGCTTCGGCCAGCAACTCCGGGCGGGCAAAGCCGTGGCCGAAGATGGCCTCGAACTCAGCCGATATCGGCGACATTGCCGGTTTGGCCAAACTCAGCGCACGCCGGTGAACAGCCGCGACCACCTGATCTCGAATGGCCACTGCCAGATCTGCCAGATCGGGTACTGCCCGTCGACCGATAGGAAGATGAATTCGGCGCGGCCGACCAGGTTCTCGAACGGCACGAAGCCTACGCCACCGCGCGGATCGCGGCTGTCGGAGCTGTTGTCGCGATTGTCGCCCATGGCGAAGAAGCTGCCGGCCGGCACCAGGAATTCCTGCGTGTTGTCGAGCGCCTCGTCATCGGAGGCCTTGAGGATCGGGTGCTTCACGCCGTTGGGCAGGGTCTCGATGTAGCGGCGCAGCATCATGCGCGTGCCTTCGCCATCCGCCACATAGGTTCCGGCGGGTTCACGCGGTGTGATCGTGCCGTTGATGTAGAGCTGGCCGCCGCGCATCTGGATCCGGTCGCCGGGCAGGCCGACGATACGCTTGATGTAGTCGGTGGAATTGTCGCGGGGCAGCTTGAACACCGCGACATCGCCGCGATCGGGCACGCGTCCGAAGATGCGGCCGGAGAACAAAGGCGGCGAGAACGGCAGCGAAAAGCGGGAGTAGCCGTAGCTGAATTTCGAGACGAACAGGTAGTCCCCGACCAGCAGGGTCGGGATCATGCTGCCCGAGGGAATGTTGAACGGCTCGGCGATGACGGTGCGGATGCCGACGGCGATCAGGCCGGCGAACACCAGCGTCTTAACGTTCTCCCGCCAGCCGTCGGAGGTTTTCGGCTTCACCATCGATTTTGCCATATTGTCAGGAGCTTTCGGCCGGTTTGTGCAGGAACCCGAGGCGTCGTTTCGGATGTGGCGATCCAAACCTCAGCGTTTCGAAATCGGGCGGATCAAGCGCATGCGTCCGGTTGCTGTCAAGCAAACTCGGCGGGGACCGCGCTGAGGATGACCTGGGCATAGGCATATGGGTACTCGTCGGTCATCGTCAGCGCGATCATCGGCCTCATGCCGGCGGGGGTCAGCGCCGCAAGGCGCTGCGCGGCGCCGCCGGTCAGCAACATGGTCGGCTGGCCGCCGTGCTGGTTGACCACCGCCAGGTCTGAGAAGAACACGCCGAGGCGAAAACCGGTGCCCAGCGCCTTAGCCGCGGCCTCCTTGGCGGCGAAGCGCTTGGCGAAGGTCGGCGCGCGCAGCCGTTCGACGCGGCGCATCGCGCGGGCGCGCTCAACCGGGGTGAAGATGCGTTCCAGGAATTTGTCACCGAACCGCTCCATCGCGCGCTCGATGCGGCGGATGTCGCAGATGTCGGAGCCGAGGCCGAGGATCATCAGCCCTTCGCGCGCTCGACCTGGGTGATACCGGCAGCGCCGCGCAGCCCGGCGATGACGGTGGACAGATGGCGGATGTCGCGGACATCGACATCAACCAGGATCTCAAAGAAATCTTGCTGGCGATTGACGATCTTTAAGTTCATCAGGGTGCCGTCATGCTTGACGATGGCGTTGGTCAGGCTGGCCAGCGCGTTCGGCGAGTTGGCGGCGATGACGCTGACCCGGGCGGTGTGCTTAGCCTGATCGCCGTTTGGCTTGGCGCCGGCGGGTAGAGGCTCGATGTCCCAATCGACGTCGATAAAGCGTTCCGGGGTCGCGGCAAAGCTTTCCAGGGTCTGGCAGTCATGGGTGTGGATGGTGACGCCCTTACCGGTGGTGACGATGCCGACGATGCGATCCCCGGGCAGCGGGTGACAGCAGCCGGCGTAGTGCACCGCCATGCCGGTGACGAGCCCGCGGATCGGCATCGCCGCATCGGCCTCGTGGCTGCGGCCGGATGTGCGCGGCGGCAGGGCCGGCACCATGCGTGGCGCGCGGGGCGATTGCCGCAACTCTGGGTAGGCGGTGTGGACCACATCCTTCGGGCCGATGTTGCCGTTACCCACCGCGACATAAAGATCGTCCAGCGCATTGAACTTGAAGTGTTTCAGCACTGGCTCAAGCGCCTTGTCGGAGCCGTCTAGACCCTCCT
>JAYTTA010000505.1:0-3599 GCA_043745345.1 Acetobacteraceae bacterium
GCCAGCGGCATCATCGTTTCGGGCGCCAAGGTGGTCGCAACTTCCGCGGCCCTCACGCACTACAACTTCATGGGGCAGACCTCGAAGACCGCAACTGAGGACCTCGACATGTCGTTGATGTTCATCGTGCCGATCGACGCGCCAGGGCTGAAGCTGTTCTGCCGCACCTCCTATGAGCAGGCGGCGCAGAAGAATGGCTCCCCGTTCGACTATCCGTTGTCGTCGCGGTTCGACGAGAACGATGCGATCTTCGTGCTCGACCGCGTCTTCATCCCGTGGGAGGACGTGCTGATCTACCGCGATCCGCCGCGCATCCTGAACTTCTTCCCCGCATCGGGCTTCCTCAACGGCTTCCTGTTCCAGGGCTGCACGCGGTTTGCGGTGAAACTTGATTTCATCTGCGGCCTGCTGGCCAAGGCGCTGCACGCCACCGGCGGGGACGAGGCTCGCGGCAACCAGGCGCTGCTCGGCGAGGTGGTCGCCTGGCGGCATCTATTCTGGTCGCTTTCCAACACCATGGCGCATAATCCAGATCCCTGGAAAGGCGATGCGGTGGCGCCGAACCGGCAGGCGGCGCTCTCCTACCGGGTATTCGCGCCGGATTGCTATCCTCGGATAAAGGAGATCGTCGAGCGCACCGTGACCTCCGCGCTGATCTACCTGCCGTCGTCGGTCAAGGACCTCCAAAACCCTGAGATCGCGCCTTACCTCAAGCAATATGTCCGCGGCTCGCACGAAATCGGCCATGTCGAACGCATCAAGATGATGAAGCTGTTGTGGGACGCGGTCGGCACCGAGTTCGGCGGCCGGCACGAGTTGTATGAGCGCAACTACGCCGGTGGCTGGGAGGATATCCGCATCCAGACCCTGACCGGCGCAGAGAAGGGCGGCCAGATGAAGGGCATGACCGACCTGGTCGACCAGTGCATGGCCGATTACGACGAGCAGGGCTGGACTGGCGACACCTGGTTCAACCCGGAGGACCCTTCTTAAAGCCTGGGCTTGCGGCATTTGACCGACCGGTCAACGATGGCGCAACGGAAAAAACAGGGAACGAGCCATGAGCGCCACCACCGTTTCAGGACCAAGTCACTATCTGGCGGTGCGGCAAGATTGGCTGGACCGGCTGGTCGAGCCGGTGCTGGAACCGGCTCTGCCGATCGTCGATCCGCACCACCATCTATGGGACCGGCCGGGCTGGCGTTATCTGCTCGATGAACTGCTGGCCGATACCAATAGCGGCCACAACATCGTCGGCACCGTGTTCGTCCAGTGCCGCGCCTTCCATCGTGAGCGCGGTCCCGAAGAGCTGCGTCCGGTTGGCGAAACCGAGTTCGTCAGCGGCGTCGCAGCGATGATGGCGAGCGGCATCTATGGCTCCTCCCGTATCTGTGCTGGCATCGTCGGCACCGCTGACCTACGCGCCGGCAAGAATGTCCGCAGCGTGCTGGAGGCGCATATTGCCGCCGGCGGCGGGCGTTTTCGCGGCATCCGCCATATCAGCGCCTGGGTCGATGATCCGGAGATCGTTCACCCCAACTATGCGCCGCCACCGGGAATGCTGGGCGACGCGGGATTCCGCGAGGGATTCTCGCAATTGGCGCCGCTGGGTCTGTCGTTCGACGCCTGGCTGTATCATCCGCAGATCGACGAGTTGACCGCCCTGGCGCAGGCCTTCCCGGACACCCAGATCGTTCTCGACCACTGCGGTGGGCCGCTGGCAATCGGTGTCCATGCCGGTCAGCGCGACGCGATCTTTCTCACTTGGCAGGCGTCGATCCGGCGGCTGGCCAAATGCCCCAACGTCCACGTCAAGACGGGCGGCCTCGGCATGCGGATCAACGGCTACGACT
This sequence comes from Acetobacteraceae bacterium, assembly GCA_043745345.1. Taxonomy (GTDB): domain Bacteria; phylum Pseudomonadota; class Alphaproteobacteria; order Acetobacterales; family Acetobacteraceae; genus PALSA-911. The sequence continues at coordinate 1,854 of JAYTTA010000505.1, forward strand.
TTCACGAGCAGACCAATCCGCCAGGGTCGGCCACGCTGGCGGCGGCGTGGAAGCCATACATCGACACCTGCATCGAGGCGTTCGGCGCCTCGCGCTGCATGTTTGAGAGCAACTTCCCTGTCGATAAGGGCTCCTACAGCTATTCGATCTACTGGAACGCCTGCAAGCGGCTGGCGTCAGGTGCCAGTGCTACCGACAAGGCCGACCTGTTCAGCCGTACTGCGGCTCGGTTTTATCGCCTCGACCTTCCGGCGTAGGCAAGAAAGCATGGGGCTCTGCCCCAGACCCGGCTGGGGAAGCGCTCCCGTGGGCGCATCTATTAAGTAAGGAAAAGCAATGAGAATTGGTTTTATCGGCGTCGGCAACATGGGCGGGCCGATGTGCCGTAACATCATCAAGAACTCCAACCACGACGTGCTGGTGTTCGACCTTGATCCGGTGGCGCTGAAGCGCTGCACCGAGCTTGGTGCGACCGCGGCCACCTCGGTCGCCGACGTGGCATCCAGGGCCGACGTGGTGATCACCTCCTTGCCGATGCCGAAACACGTCGAGGAGGTGGCGGCGCAGATTGCCGAAAGCGCCCGTCCTGGCACCGTCTACATCGACCTCAGCACCAACTCGCCGGCCGTCGCACGCCGTGTGCATGCGGCACTAGCGGCAAAAGGCATTCCGATGCTGGAAGCACCGGTCAGCGGCGGCACGCCGCGCGCCGAGGATGGCAGCATCGTCATCATGGTCGGTGGCGACGAGGCAGTCTGCGACGCGCAACGGCCGCTGTTCTCCAGCTTTTCCGGCGAGGTCGTGCATGTCGGCAGCGTCGGCAACGGCTCGGTCGCCAAGCTGATCAACAACATGCTGGCGTTCTGCAACATGGCCGCCGCCGCCGAGGCGTTGATGCTGGGCGCACGCTCCGGCATCAACCTCAAGAAGCTGGACCAGGTGATCTCCAACGCCTCCGGTTACTCGTCGGGCTATCGTTCAATGTGCAACAAGGCATTTGCGGGCGCATTCGAGCCGACCTTCGCGCTCGACCTCGCCCACAAGGACCTTCGTTTGGCGCTGGAGATGGCCGACGAGCTCGGCATGCCCGGCATGATCGCGCCCCAGGTCATGAGCCTGATGCGGATGGCGCGCGGCATGGGGCTGGGCGGTGCGGATACGGCAGCAATGATCCAGGTTTACGAGAAGGCGCTGGGGACCGAGGTTCGGGCTTGATTTTAGCCCGGTGAGTTTGGCGCGGCCGCAAGCAGGGCATCGAGGTCGAGCGGTCTGGTATACATGGCAAGCTCCCCCTTGTCGTCGCGCGGCGATTCGACCTCCGGGCGATCCCGATACAGCTCCACTCCATTGTTGTCGGGATCGCGAAGATACAGCGCATCGCTCACACCATGGTCGGACGCGCCATCAAGCCTGATGCCGGCAGCAATCAGGCGTTTCAGTGCGTCGGCCAGTTCAGCACGGTCCGGATAGAGGATCGCGATGTGGAAAAGCCCGGTGCTGCCCGGCGGCGGGGCGATGCCACCCCGGCTTTCCCAGGTATTGAGACCAATGTGATGGTGGTAGCCGCCTGCTGAAAGAAATGCCGCCTGGGCGCCGATAAGCTGGGTCACGCGAAATCCCAACACCCCGGCATAGAAGCTGAGCGCCCAGTCAAGATCGGCGACCTTCAGGTGGACATGGCCGATCTGCGTCCCCGCAGAAATCGGCTGTAACTAAAAACCCGTTACACTCGCCATGCTACGGCTT
>JAYTTA010000506.1:0-13508 GCA_043745345.1 Acetobacteraceae bacterium
ATCGGCTGCGCGTGCGGCGCGATCTGACGCAGCGCGGCATTGGCGCCATCCGCCGCCGCACCCGAAATGCCGGTGCTGGCGGTGAAAATCGACGTCAGGATGTAACCCGGGCAGATCGCGTTGACCCGGATGTTGTAGCGCGCCAGCTCGGCCGCGGCGGTCTTGGTCAGATGGATCACGCCAGCCTTCGCCACCGAGTAGGCGATGCGCGCGAACCCAGCCTGCAACCCGGCGATCGACGCGGTGTTGACGATCGCGCCGCCACCCCGCGCCCGCATGTGTGGAATGGCATACCGCATGCCCAGCGCCACCGACCGCAGCAGCAACGATTGGGTGCGGTCCCACGCCTCGCCGGTCATCTCCTCCAGCATGAGGGGCGAACCGCCCGCGCCCGCATTGTTGAACAACAAATCCAGCCCGGAGAAATGGTTCACCGCCGCCTGCATGGCACCGGCGATGTCCGTTTCCGACGTCACATCGCAGTGGCGGAACTTCACCCGCCCCTGAAACCGCGCTTCCAGCTCGGCACCGCGATCGTCCTGGACGTCGGCCACCAGAACGCTGGCACCCTCCGTCAGGAACAGCTCCGTCGTTGCCAGCCCGATGCCGGAGCAACCGCCGGTGATGACCGCAACCTTGTTTTGAAGACGTTCCACGTTTTGACTTTCTTGATTGCTAGGCGCCGCAGGCAAGAAGGCCGGGGCTCTGCCCCTGACCCCGCCCGGGAAGCGCCCGGGAGCGCATCCAATAAGTATAGGGGTTTCAAGGGGCGACTGTCCCTTGGCGGGTTTGGGCAGAGCCCATTCTTAACTTACTGTCTGCGGCATTATCACAGATCAAGCCATCCGCACATTCCAGAACAGCGAGAAGGCACCGCGCGGAATGCCGGTGACGTTGCGGCGGTAGGCGGTCGCCTGGAAGAACTGGCCGAGCGGGATATAGGGCGGATCGCGCATGAACTCGGTCTGGATGGGGCCGGCGATCGCCTGTTGCGCGGCGAGGTCGGGTGCGTCGAACCAGCTGGTTCGCAAGGCGGCGAGTTTAGGGTTGGTTGGCCAGCCGACGAAGCCGGGGCGGCCGATGGCGTTGAGGGAAGGATTCGAGCCTGGGTTGAGCAGGTCGTAGCCGGCGGTATAGGTGCAGTGGGCGTTCCAGCCGCCTTTTTCCGGTATGTCCTGGTTGTTACGGCGGGTTGTCACGCTGCCCCAGTCCATCGCCTGGTAATCCAGGTTGATGCCGATGCGGCGGAACATGTCGCCACTGACCTCGCACAGCGCGTTGATGGCCGGGAAGTCGGTGGCGGCGAGGAAGGTAACCTTTTCGCCTTTGTAGCCGGCGGCGGCGAGGTCGCGCTTGACGCGGTCGTAGTCGGGCGTGGCGGAGAACACGTCCATCGCGGCACCGGTTTCGAGCGGCGTGCCGGGGGTGAAGACGCCGGCCGGGGTGTGCCACATGGCGGCATCGGTTCCGACCACCGCCTGCATGAAGTCGGCCTGGTTGATGGCGCCGAGCAGCGCGTGCTTGATCGCGGGGTTGTCGAACGGCGGATAAAGGCTGTTGACGCGCAGGAAGCCGATATTGCCGGCGCGGTCGATAATCTCGGTGGTGATCGCCGGGTTCTTGCGCAGCAGCGGCAGCAGGTCGGCGGTCGGCTGCTCCCACCAATCGACCTCGGCGGCCTGCAGGGCTGCCGCGGCGGTGGCGGCATCGGGGATGATGTGCCACTCGATCCGTTCGATATTTCCGACTTTTGGCCCGGCGGTAAAGCTGGAGATGCCGGAGGTGCGCGGGACGTAGCCATCGAAGCGCTGATATACGGCGCGCGAGCCGGCAACCCGTTCGTTGGCCATAAAGCGGTAGGGGCCGCTGCCGACCATCTCGGTGACCTGGCGCGAGCCGGGCGTGCTGGCGAGGCGCTCGGGCATCACCGGCAGCATGGCGTTGCTGCCGCGACCCAGCGCCAGTGGCAAAGCGGGGAACGGTTTTTTCAGCTGAATGCGAATTTCACGGTCGGATGGCGCCGACAGCTCGTCTGTGACGGCTAGCAGCGAGGCGCCGAACGCGTCGCGGCTGGCCCAGCGTCGGATGCTGGCGACGGCGTCGCGCGCCAGCACGGGCGTGCCGTCGTGGAACCTCAGGTTTTCGCGCAAGGTCAGGCGCCATAATTTGCCGTCATCCTCGATGACGTGGCCCTCAACCATCTGTGGCTGCGGCCGGTACTGCTCGTCGAGCCCGTACAGCGTATCGAACACCAGGAAGGCGTGGTTTCGGGTGACATAGGCGGTCGCATAGACCGGATCGAGCACCGCGAGGTCGGCCTGGGGGACGAACTTCAATGCCTTCGACGCCTGGGCGGAAGCGATGTGGGGCGCTGCCAGGATCAGGGCGCCGGCAGAACCCGCCTTCAGGAAGCCACGACGTTTCATTTCGATAAATCTCCGGTTACGGTCGGCAAGCGGTCTCTTTCGTTCAGCCCGTGGTGTTGGCAAGCTCACGGTTGCATAAAGTCGGATGAACAGGAAAGCAGAACCATGATCGAGACGACAACACGCCGCGCGGTCCTCGGCGGCCTGGCCGCAGCATCTTTGGCGATGCCGGCGATCGTGCGGGCGCAGAGCACGTCGAAGCCGATCCGCATCGGCCTGCTAAGCGACCTCAACGGCCCGTATCGGGAAGTCGGCGGCCTCGGCAACCACATGGCAACGGAGATGGCGATCGCCGATTTTGGCGGCTCGGTGCTTGACCGGCCGATCGAGATCCTGCAGGCCGACGACCAGAACAAGCCCGACGTGGCCGCCGCCCTGGCGCGCCAATGGGCCGATGAGGGCGTCGATGTGCTGGCCGACGGCGCCGCGAGTTCCTCCGGCCTGGCGATCCAGCAGATCGCGCGAGAGAAGAAACGCATCTACCTGATCACCGGCCCCTCGACCTCCGACATGACCGGCAAGCAGTGCTCGCCGTACGGTATCCACTGGTCCTACGACACCTATGCGCTGGCGACCGGCACCGGCCGGGCCACGACCAAGGCCGGCGGCGACAGCTGGTACTTCATCACCGCCGACTACACCTTCGGCTACGCGCTGGAGCGCGACAGCATGAACGCGGTCAAGGCGGCAGGCGGCAAGGTGCTCGGCAGCGTCCGCGCGCCGCTCGGCACCTCAGATTTCTCCAGCTACCTGGTGCAGGCGCGGGCTTCCGGGGCCAAGGTGATCGGCCTTGCCAATGCCGGCACGGATGCGCAGAACTGCGTCAAGCAGGCGGCCGAGTTCGGGCTGACCCAGGACGGCACCAAGCTTGCAACCCTGCTGTTCCAGATTAGCGACGTGGTCTCGCTTGGACAGAAGACATGCGAGGGACTGGTGTTCACTGACTCGTTCTACTGGGACATGAGCGACAACTGCCGCGCCTGGGCGAAGCGCTACATGACGCGGATGAATACGCCGCCCGGCATTCTGCACGCCGGCAGCTATGCCGCGGCGACGCACTGGCTGAAAGCGGTGAAGGCGGTCGGCACAACCGATTCCGACGCTGTCGTCGCCCGCATGAAGGCGACGCCGGTCAACGATTTCTACAACACCGGCGTGAAGATTCGCGAGGACGGACGCGTGCTGCACAAGATGTTCCTATGGCAGGTGAAGCCGGCTTCCGAAGCGAAATACGCCTTTGATTTCTGCCGTGAGCTGACCAGCCTGTCTGGCGACGAAGCCTTCCGGCCACTGGCTGACGGTGGTTGCCCACTGGTCAAGGTCTAGCGGATCCTTCCCGTGACCGAGACACCGGCCGCGCTGCTGGAGCAGATGGACGAAGCGGCCCGACACCAGAACACACCGTGCGGCGACGGCGTCATGCAGTGGCGCATCTGGGACCGGACCGGTGGCGCCAGCCCCGTCCTGCTGCTGCTGCATGGCGGTGCCGGATCGTGGCGCCACTGGGTTCGCAACATTCCTGACCTTTCCCTCGCCTACCACGTGGTGGTGCCCGACCTGCCCGGGCTCGGCGGCTCGGCGATGCCGCCGGACGGCGAGGATGCCAACGCGGTCGCCAGTGTCATCGCCGCCGGACTGGACGCGGTGATCGGCAAGGACACGCCCTACCGCGTTGCCGGCTTCTCGTTCGGCAGCATGATGGCGGTTTGCCTGGCCGCCCTGCACGGCGGCCGGGTACACGACGTGACGGTCATCGGCTCCAGCGCGATCGGCCCGGTCGGCAGCGCGATCGATCTGCTGAAGGTGCGCCACCTGACCGGCGAGGCGCGCGTCGAGGCGCACCGCACCAACCTCAACCGCCTGATGATCGCCGATCCGGCCAAGATCGACGACCTCGCACTGGCGATCCAGGAATGGAACACCCGGCACTCCCGGCTGAAAACGCCGGCGCTATCACGCAGCGGCGCGCTGATGCGGGCGCTGGACCACGTGCACGTGCCGATCCGCGGCATCTGGGGCGAGTTCGACGCGCCGGCCAACCCCCGTGCCCCCGAACGCGCTGCGGCCTTGCGGCTGGCCCGGCCCGAAGCGGACGTGCATCTTATTTCAAGCGCCGGTCACTGGGTCGCCTACGAAGCGCCGCAGGCCATAAACGAACTACTCAGGAAGCATGCGGCCCTCCCTCCTCAGGCCTTCCAACTGACCGAAGGCGGTCAGTCGGAACCTTTGCCTGCTAAACCCCAAACCCGGCCGGGGTAGCGCCCCGGGGCGCCTAACTTAGAAAGAGGGGTTCAAAAGGGCGACTGCCCCTTTGCGGGGCGCGGGACAGAGCCCCGGTTGGCTACCTGGCTCAGCAATGCTGGCACAAAAACCAGGCTGGCCACCAACGTGCAGCCCAGGCTGATCAGCAGCAATATCCCCATGCTGGCAGTGCCGGGATGGCCGGAAGCGGCGAGCGAGCCGAATGCAGTGCCGGTGGTGAGGGCGGAGAAGACAACCGCACGCGCTGTGGCGGAGCCCAGCATTTGGTGTCGTCCGGCACAAAAATTCATCACGAAGTAGATGTTGAACGACACTCCGACGCCGAGCAGCAGCGGCAGCGCGATGATGTTGGCGAAGTTGAACTCAAGCCCGATGGCGAGGCACATCAGCACGGTCAGCGCCGCCGCCAGCAGCAGCGGCGCCAGCACCAGCAGCACATCGCGTAGTCGGCGCAGAGTTACAAACAGGATGACCGTGATGGCGACAAGGGCGAAGATCGCGGCCGAGCGGAAGGCGCCGACCACGGTTGCCGCGGTCTCGACGATGGTCACCGCCGAGCCGCCGGCATCGGGTGCGACGGTGCGGATTTCGGCCACGAACTCGCCAAGGCCACGGCTGTCGCGCGCACCCGGCTTGACCGCGACCTGAACGCGGGCGCGGCCATCGGGCAGCAGCCAGTCGCGGGAAATCTCGGCGGGGATGTCGGCGCGGGTTGTCGGCATGGCAGACAGCGCCAGTCGCAGCCGGTCGAGCTCTGCCGGCAGGAACCGTGTCATCGCCGCGTTGGTCGCCATTGCCACGGCATCCGGCGCGGCGGTCAGCCGCCGCAAATCGGCGGCGATGTGAGCCAGCGGATGGTCCGGCGGCAGTTTCGTCAGCGCCGAATCGATAGGCGTCAGGGCCGTCTTTGCGGCCAGCCGCACCTGGTCCGGAGTGATCGGGGCTGCCGGCGTCGTTGGCGTCAGGGTCGCGTTCAGCACCGAAGCCGCGTCGGCGATAATCGCCAGCTTTCCCGGCTGGTCCGTCGGCACAAAACTATCGAGCGTCATCACCTCACCCGCGAGCTTCAAATGGCCAAGACGCTGCCCGAGCCTGTCCGCCGCATCGACGTCCGCCACCAGCACGTCGGCGCTGTAGGGGTTGGTGATCGGCGAGGTCATCAGATCGGCCAGGGTGCGCATCGCCTCGGTGTTCGGGTTCTTGGTGTGCAGCGGGTCGCCGTCAAAGCCAAGCCGCGGCCCCAGCGCCAGCGCCAGCACGAACAGCCCGGCGAACCCGGCGAGCACGGGCAAGCGATAGCGCGCCAGCCAGGGATCGAGCGGCGCGGCCCAGGCGAAACCGACTTCGGATGCGGCGGCGCGCGGCCGGCACAGGGTGATCAGCGCCGGCAGAAACACCAGCGTGCAGGCAAATGCGATCAGCATGCCGCCGCCGGCGATCAGGCCAAGCTCCGCCACGCCCTCGAAATCGGTCGGCACGAACGCCAGAAAGCCGGCCGCGGTGGCGCAGGCCGCGACCAGGATCTGGCCGCCGGCGTTGCGGGTGGTCAGGGCTAACGCCGCGGCCGTGCCGTGCGTGTCGTGCTGCGCCTCGCGGTAGCGCACCGAGAACTGGATCGCAAAATCGACCGCAATGCCGACGAACAGGATGCCGAACCCGACCGACACCAGGTTGAGCGTGCCGACGGTGATCGAGGCGAACAACAGGGTCAGCATCAGTCCGAACCCGAGCGTGGCCAGGATTGGCAGGATGAGCCGCCAGGTCCGCACCGCCAGGAACAGCCACAGCGTGATCAGAACCAGGCTGACCGCGAGCCCAGCCAGCGCGCCCTGTGCGACGGTCGCGAACTCCTCGTCGGCCAGGGCCACCGACCCGGTGATGCGGACATGGGCCTCGCCGGATTTGACGAATTCGAGTTGAGAGATGATCGCGCGCATGGCATCGGTCGCGACGCCACCCGGTTGCAACGCGCCAAAATCCAGCTTCGGTTGCGCCAGCACGAAACGATAGCGGCCCTGAAGCTCCGAAAGCTCGCCGCTGAGCAGGCTTTCCCACGACAGCGGCAGTGGATGGCCGTCGAGCGCCCCCACCATCGCGTGATGAAACGCCTCGATCGGCGCCAGGTACGGCTTCAGGTCGGCCTGGCCCTGGGTGACGCCCATTCCGAGCAGCGCCAGCGCCGCAAAAAGCCCGCGCGTCGAGGGGTCGGCAACCAATTGCCCAAGAAAGGGCTGCGCGTCGATAGTGTGGTCCATCAGCCGCTGCAGCGTGGGCTTGTCGAGAAACAGCAGGCCCTGCCGTTCCAGATAGGGCGACGCATCCGGCCGCTGCACGGTGCGAAAATGCGCGCCGTCGGCCACCATCCCCTGCGCCAGCATCCGCGCCGTCTCACCGGCAATTTCGGGCGAGGCGCCGTCCACCACGCCCACCAACTGGTCGCGGAAGCGTGGGAAGTCATGATCGAAGGCCAGCGATCGTTGCCGCCAAGCGAGCCGATCAGGAAACATCTTGTCGGTGTCGGTTGTCACCCCTAGCCGGTGATAGGAGACGAACCCCGACAGTAGCGCCAGTAGCAGCCCGGCTAAAACGACCCGGCCGGCATGGCGGCGGCAGGCTTCAACAATCTCGACAAGCCAGTTCATTTCAGCACTTTCACGCCGAAGGCAAGAAAGCATGGGGCTCTGCCCCAAACCCCGCCAAAGGGCCGTCGCCCTCTGGACACCCTTGACTTAAGTTGGATGCGGCGGGGTCTGGGGCAGAGCCACATCCTTAGCTTCAGCTACCGCCGTCGATCGTCAGCATGGTGCCGGAGGTATAGGCGGATTTCGGGCTGACCAGGAACGCGGTGGCCCAGGCGATTTCCTCGGGCGTGCCGGGGCGGCCGAACGGCATCGAGCTCGACAGGTCGCGCCAGCGCTCGGCATCGCCGAGTTCCTTGGCGGCGCGATCGCGCGACAGCATTTCCCACCGCGCAGTGGCGGTGGCGCCGGGATTGATGCCCAGCGTGCGGATGCCGTCGGCGGTCGAGGATTTTCCGAGCGTACGAGTGAAGGCGATCAACGCGGCATTGCCGGTCGATCCAGCAATATAGCCGGGGTTCAGCTTTTCGCCGGCGGCACCGATGATATTGAGGATGACGCCCTGATGCCGTGCCTTCATCTGCGGGTAGATGGCACGGCAAAGAGAAATGAAGCCGAACACCTTCAGGTCCCACGCCTGCCGCCAGGTATCGTTCTCGACGCGCAGCAGGTCGCCGGGTGGAATAGCGCCGGCGTTGTTGACCAGGATGTCGATGTCGCCGGCTTCGTGCGCGACCGCCGTCACGGCGGCATTGGAGGACAGGTCGGCGGCGATGGTGCGGACGGAGACCTGCCGGCTGGCGCGGATGGCGGCGGCGGTTTCCTCCAGCGCCGCGGCATCGCGCGCCACCAGGATCACGTCGCAGCCCTCCTCGGCGAGCACGTGGGCGATGGCGCGGCCGATGCCCTTGGAGCCGCCGGTGATGAGGACGCGTTTGCCGGCGAGTTGCAGATCCATGGTTCAGGCAGCCTTTCTGGTTTGTGTCGCGTGCTTGCGGCAGGCGTCACCGAACGCGGCGAACAGCGCCGTGCTCGCTGGGTCGTCGGCATAGCGCCATTCGGGATGCCATTGAACCCCGAACGCGAAGGTTTTCGCGCCGAGTACCCGGACCGCCTCGATGGTGCCGTCGGGCGCAGTGGCTTCGATCGTCAGACCGGGGGCCAAGCGGTCGATCGCCTGGCCGTGCAGAGAGTTCACCTGGATTTCCGCATGACCCAGCATCGCGGCCAGTTTTCCGGTAAGGATGACCGGATGCTTGGGACCATAGCGCTGGTCGAGGTCGCCGGCGCCGCCGCGATGGTCGAGCTTGCCGGGCTCGGCATGCACGGTCTGGTGCAAGGTGCCGCCAAGAGCCACATTGAGTTCCTGGATGCCGCGGCAGATCGCCAGCATCGGGATGCCGCGCTCCAGGCAGGCACGGATCAGCGGCAGGGTGGTGGCGTCGCGCTCGGGATCGTGGAAAGCCGGCGTCCGGCTGTCGCCGCCGGCATAGTTGTCCGGATGCACGTTGCTTGGGCTACCGGGTATCAGCAGGCCATCAAGCCGGTCGAGGATTTCTATTTGTGCCGGGCCCATCGGCGGGATCATCACCGGCAGCGCGCAAACGCCACCGAACACCGCCTGGGCATAGCGCGCCGGGGTATCGTGGCGCAGCAGGCCGTCGACCATCTTGGCGCAGGCAGGGATGCCGACGATTATCATCAGGTCGCTCTCATCATCGCGGGTTCAGGGCGGAACATATCGGAAAAAGCGGCGCCCAGCGCGCCACAGACCATCAGCAATGCCATGCCGCGCGGGCTGCCGTCGGTCAACAGGCCGACGACCATCACCGAGGACGAGCCGAGCACGAACTGCCAGGTGCCGATCAGGGCGGCGGCGCTGCCGGCATGGGCACCATGGCGCGCCAGCGCGCCGACCTGGACGTTTTGCATGACGAAGCCGAGGCAGAACATGCTGGCAACGATCAGTCCCACCGTAAGCGGCAGGACTTTTACGCCACCGTAGCAAATCAGTGCCAGGGCGATGGTTGTGGCGCACAGCATGCGCACCGCAAACCGAATGATGCGCGAGGGCCCGAACCTTGGCAGGATGCGCGGATTGATCTGCGAGGCGCCGATGAAGCCGGCGGCGCAAAGGCCGAACAGCCCTCCGAAGGCCGCGGTGGACAGGCCGAACGTGCCGATCATCGCCTGCGGCGAGCCGCCGATATAGGCGAACATGGCGAAGCTGGTAAATCCGGCCATGGCAGCGTGCGTCGCAAAGCTGCGCTCGGTTGCGATCGAGACGTACCGGGTGATCAGCTTGGCAGGGTTCATCGACATGCGCCGCCCGATGCTCAAGGTTTCCGGCACCTTCCACCACACCAGCACGCAGCAGATGCCGCCATAGACGGCGCAGAACACGAAGATCGCGTGCCACGACATCGCCAGCAGGATGAGGCCGCCCAACGTCGGCGCCAGGATCGGCGCCACGCCGGTTACCAGCATCAGCCGCGACATCATCCGCGCCGCCGCAAGCCCATCCGTCAGGTCGCGCACGATGGCGCGCGAAATGACCATCCCGGCTGATCCGCCGATCGCCGACAACGCGCGGAACACCGACAGCCAGAACAGGTCAGGAGCGAGGGCGCAACCGACCGAGGCCAGCGAGTAGACCGCGGTGCCGATCATCAGCGGCGCGCGGCGGCCGAACCGGTCGGACAGTGTCCCCTGGCTAAGCTGTCCGACCGCGAGGCCACCGAACCAGGCGGCAAGGGTGATCTGTGCGGTGCCCGGGGGCACGCCGTAGGTCGCCTCGATCGCCGGGAAGGCCGGCAAATACATGTCGATCGAAAGGGGCGCGACAGCGGTCAGAAAGCCGAGCAGCAGCGGCAACCAGGAGGGGATGGGCATGCGCCGACTACGCGCAACGGCGGCGGGTAGGCAAGGCCGGGCTGGGAACCGCTCATTCGGGATCATTCCGCTCGAGCGCGGAAAGCAGGTCGTCCTGCGCCGGCGCGGACGGTTTGCGGCGCCGGGCGGCGTCGGCCCGGTGGCGGAGAAGCTCGTTCACCAGCCGATCCATGGTCTGCCACAACGGCTCGTCGCCAACCCGTTCGCTGAGGATCAGTCGGTGGGCGGCCAGCGTGACGTTCAGGGTACCACGGGTGGTTTCCGGGCGACGCGACCGCATCTGCACCAGCGCTTTTTCGACTTCATCGTGCGGAAGCTCCATCGCGGCGGCGATGTCGGCAGTCTCGGCGCCCGCCCGGCGCCGCTGGCGCGCTTCGGTCACCTGCTTGTCGGTGAGGGCGATCGGCGGGCGCAGCAGCTGCGTGCGATGCGACATCTCACCCGAACCGCTGCCGGGCGGCTTACCCTTGAAGGTCACTTTTGGACCCTTTCTAGCCTTTTGACGCGCCGACCATCCCGCAACATGGCCGACGAAGCCGGCGTTTCTCCGTCAGCCGTCGCCGTCAGCCGTGCCGGTACCAGCAGCAGCGCCGGCAGGATCAGCGCGTAGACAATAGTGATGACGACCACGCACGCGGAAAAACCGCCATAATGGTCGTATAGGTGGGTGCCGAGCACATCGCCGAACCGGGCCGCCACGAAATAGAGGCCCGTTGACATCATCAGGGTTGTTCCCTGCAGCCCCTCGGGGCAGGAACGGATGAGCAAAGCGAGATAGGCGGCCGTGGCGCCCCCGCCCATCAGGCCGATCGCAGCGGCCGCGACCAGAGCACCAGGCACCGAGTGGATGAATAGCAGCGGAACCATCTGCGGCACAGCCAAGACCGTCGTCCACACCAGCAGGGTTCTCAGCGTGAACCGGCGGCACAGCAGGCCAAACACGATGAAGGTCGGCACGAACGAGGCGGTGAAGATCCCGTCCCACTGGCCCCACTCGGCGTTGGTCGCATGCAGCGTGTTCTGCAGGTAGAACTGTAGCGGGGTGGTGGCGCCGGGCGCGAAGTTCCACAGCAGCCAGATCAGCAGCGCCGGGTAGATCGGCCGGTGGCGCAGCAGCCGCCCGAGCGAGGCCAGCGGTTGCGCCTCGGCTCCGGGCTCGGCGCGGACGTGGTCGAACACGACCTTCGGCCTCCACGCGGCGTAGGCCACCATCAGCGCCATGATGGCGGCGGCACCCGCGAACAGGATGTGGGCGGCTTCCTCGACGTTGCTCGGCTCAAGCCATTCGCTGACGGCACCGCCAGCCACCAGCGCCGAGCCGGCGGCAAGCGAGCCCGCGATGTTCCAAACCGCGCTAACCTGGCCGGATGCCGCATGCTGCTGGCCGATCGTCGAGGTCAGTCCGGCCTGGGCGCTGGAGATAAACAGGAACGACGAGGTCAGCAGCAGAATTGCGCCGAGCAGCGTCGCATAGGTGACCGGGGTACAGGCGAAAATCAGAAATAGGACGATGCTGACCGATCCAAACAGCATCATGAAGCCGCGGTCCTTGATGCCGAACGGGTTCCAGCTGTCGCGGGCGAAACCGAACAGGCAGGACAGATAAAGCGGAACAGCGGCGATCAGCCGAAAGCCGGCGACCTCATGCGCCGACAGGTTCAACTTGTTTTTGAGGAAGAAGGTTACCGGGATGTCGATCATGCCGCCGAATGGCGCGCCGAACGCCAGCAGCATGATCAGGGCACCAAGGTAGACTAGGATCTTTTGAAGATCCCGGTCCGGCAAGACGGTCGGCGCGACGGCCGTGGGTGTCGTCAGGGTCAGCGAGCCGTCATCTGGCATACCAAACCAAGCCTGTTGGACAGGGAAAGGTTCGGCCTTGCCAGAGCAACATCCGACCAATCTCCACATTTGGTCGGATGAAGTTGCTCGCCGAAACAGAGAGCCAGAGATTTCTTCCGATCCACTTCGATCGGAAGAGGCTTTAGCAGTCTACCCCGCCGCCACCGCTCGAGCCCCAGTCGTTGCCGCCGGAATCGCCCCAGCTGGAATTGTCCGGCGCGGCGTCCGGGGCGCTGGACTGGCTGCCCCAATCGCCGCCGGAGGTTGAGGCGCCAGAGGTGTCCCAGCTACCCTGGTCGATCGCGCCCTGACCCGACGAGGCCGGCGTATCCCACGGGCTGGCGGCCGCACCACCCAGCATTCCGCCGCCCATTCCGCCGCCCAGGCCTCCGGAATGCCCGCCGGAGAAAAGCCCCATCAGCGCGTTGCCGGCGACCATGCCGCCGGCAACGCCGGCCGCGGTGGTCAGCGCTGAGCCGAGGAAGCCCGAGCCCTGGCGCTGGAACATACCGGGCTGCTGGTACTGCGGCGGCGGCGCGCCGTATTGCGGCTGGTTCTGGTATTGCGGAGGTGGGCCCTGGGGGGCGCCCTGGTTCCATACCGGTGGTTGGCCCTGAGGCTGACCCTGGGGCTGACCCTGGGGCTGCGATTGCCGGCCACCACCGAACAGGCCGCTGAAGAACCCGCCGCCCTGGGGCGCCGATTGCTGGGCCTGCTGCGCCTGGGCCACCATCTGCCTCGCCTGGTTGACCTGCCATTCCAGCTGCTGAATGCGGCTTTGGGCCGCCGCCAGCGCGTGGTCCTGCACGAAGGCGGTCTGCGTCAGCCGATACTTGGCTTCCGGATACTGGGTGAAAAGCTGGCCGATCAGCTGGTCGGCCTCGCGGTCCATCGCCGGCAGCGGGGCGACCGTCGCCGGCACCGAGCCCGGCTGAGTGGGCGCGGGGGCACCGCCGCTGACGCGGACGATGAAATCCTGAATGATGGTGCGTTCTTCGTTGGTCATCGGGACACCGTATGTTGGGTCAGGTTCAAGCCTGACCGGTCTAACCGAGTGATTAAAGCCTATCACAAGTGGCTACCGCCACGCCATGCCTGGCCCTGGCAACGCCTCGAACTTGCTCCGGTTCAGGGCCGGCACCATAAGGCCGCATTGTTTAACGCTGCCTGGAATCCGGATGCCAACCTCGAATACGCAAACGCCGCCAAGCTTCCAGGACATCATCCTGCGCCTGCACAATTTCTGGGCTGGCCAGGGCTGCGTCATCCTGCAGCCTTATGACATGGAGATGGGCGCCGGCACCTTCCATCCCGCCACCACGTTGCGTGCCTTGGGACCGAAGCCGTGGCGTGCTGCCTATGTGCAGCCGTCCCGCCGGCCCTCCGACGGGCGCTACGGCGAGAACCCCAACCGGCTGCAGCACTATTACCAGTACCAGGTCATCATCAAGCCAAGCCCGGCCGACGCGCAGGACCTGCTGCTGGCGAGCTACGCGGCAATCGGCCT
>JAYTTA010000507.1:0-3591 GCA_043745345.1 Acetobacteraceae bacterium
CGGCGCTGGTCCTCGCTCAGCGTCGCCAACACCGCGTTGGGCGCCATCTCGTTTCTAGCGCTGGAGGCGATCGGCGGCACCATCACGCTGAATTACGGCTTCACCAACGCCACCGCAGCCATTCTGTTGGTCGGGCTGCTGATCTTCGCCGCCGGGCTGCCGATCGCCTACTACGCCGCCAAGTATGGCGTCGATATCGATTTGCTGACCCGCGGCGCCGGCTTCGGCTATATCGGCTCGACTATCACCTCGCTGATCTACGCCTCGTTCACCTTCATCTTTTTCGCCATCGAGGCAGCGATCCTGGCGACGGTGCTGGAAGCCTGCTTCAGCCTGCCGCTGTGGATCGGCTACATTGTCTGCTCGGTCGCGGTGATCCCCCTGGTGACCCACGGCATAACCTTCATCAGCCGGCTCCAGCGCTGGAGCCAGCCGGTGTGGCTGGTGCTGCAGCTGCTGCCGTTCCCCTTCATCGCCGCCGCCGGACAGGACAGCTTTCGCGACTGGGCCGCCTTCGCCGGCGCCGGCCCGGTAGCGTCGCCCGGCTTCGACCTTCTGATGTTCGGCGCCTGCGCCTCGGTCGTTTTTTCCCTGGTCGCGCAGATCGGCGAACAGGTCGATTTTCTGCGCTTCCTGCCGGTCGAGCCGCCGGGCCGGCGTTTTCACTGGTGGGTGGCGCTGGTCGCCGCCGGACCCGGCTGGATCGTCATCGGCGTGCTCAAGATGCTGGCCGGATCCTTCCTGGCCTTCCTCGCGCTGCGGTCGGGGGTGTTCGCCGACATGGCGATGCAGCCTGCGGAAATGTACCGGATCGCCTTCGGCTATGTCCTGTATCCGGCTGGCGCCTTGGTGCTGATGGCGATCTTCGTCGCTGTGTCGCAGATGAAAATTAACGTCACCAACGCCTATGCCGGCTCGATCGCCTGGTCGAACTTCTTCTCCCGGCTGACCCATAGGCATCCGGGCCGGGTAGTGTGGTTGGTGTTTAACGTAGCCATCGCGCTGCTACTGATGGAAATCGGCATCTACCAGGCGATCGAGCACATCCTGTCGCTCTATGCCCACGTCGCGGCCGCCTGGGTCGGCGCGTTGGTCGCCGACCTTGTGATCAACAAGCCGCTCGGTTTCAGCCCGCCCTATATCGAGTTCAAACGCGCCCATCTGTATGACATCAACCCGGTCGGTGTCGGCGCCATGGTGCTGGCGGTGATCGTTTCCGTCACCGCCTATTTCGGCGTGTTCGGCGGGGTGGTGATGGCCTTCACGCCATTCCTGGCGTTCGCCGTCGCCTTTGCCGCTGCACCTGTAATCGCCGCCGCGACCCGGGGCCGCTACTACATCGCGCGGAAGCCGCGAGCGAATTGGGCACGCGAGCGGGTCCTTGTCTGCTGCATCTGCGAACACGAGTTCGAGCCTGAGGACATGGCGTTCTGCCCAGCCTATTCCGGCGCGATCTGCTCGTTGTGCTGCTCGCTGGATGCACGCTGCGGCGATAGCTGCAAGCCGGCGCCGCAGCTCGGCGCCCGATTCCTGGGGGCGTTGCGCGTGCGGCTGCCGGCGGTTCTGGGTCCCGCGCTAGACATCTCGGTATGGCGTTTCGCCGGCGTGTTCTCCCTGTTCGTAGGACTGATTGGCATAATCCTGGTGGCGATCTACCTGCAGGCGGCGCTCGACGTGCCAGGCGACCGGCTGATGATCGGCGCCGCGTTCTGGAAGGCGTTCGCCATCCTGGTGCCGATCATCGGCGTCGCCGCCTGGCTGCTGGTGCTAGCGCATCAGAGCCGCCAGGTGGCGCAGGAGGAGAGCCGCCGCCAGACCGGACTGCTGCTGACTGAAATCCGCGCCCATGAGCGCACGGATGCCGCGCTGCAGAGGGCCAAGGAAGCAGCAGAGTCCGCCAATCTCGCGAAAAGCCGCTATGTTGTCGGTCTCAGTCACGAGCTGCGGACCCCGCTCAACGCCATCCTCGGCTACGCCCAACTGCTGGAGCGCGACCCCACGATCCCGGAACGCCGGCGCGGCGCGATCACCCTGATTCGGCGCAGCGGCGACCACTTGGCCGGGCTGATCGAGGGCCTGCTCGATATCTCGAAAATCGAGGCTGGCCGGATCGAGATCTATCGCGACCCGGTGCGGTTAGCTGACTTCCTCGATCAGCTGGTCGGCATGTTCCGCCTCCAGGCCGAGGCCAAGGGCGTCGGCTTCGACTTCGTGGGCTCCAAATTCCTGCCACGTATCGTGCACACCGACGAGAAGCGGCTGCGCCAGATCCTGATCAACCTGCTGTCCAATGCGATCAAATTCACCGCCGCCGGCCGGGTCCGGTTCGAGGTCCGCTGGCGCGGCCCGATCGCTGAGTTCGAGGTTGCGGATACCGGTCCCGGCATCGCGGCGGGCGACCAGGCGCGCATCTTCGAACCGTTCCAGCGTTTGGGCTCGCACAGCGCGCCGGGCGTCGGTCTTGGTCTCACCATCACCCAGCTGCTGACCCAGATCCTGGGCGGCGAACTGACGCTGACCAGCACGCCGGGTGTCGGCAGCGTGTTCCGCGTCCAGCTGATGCTATCGGAAGCGGCGATTCGGGCGCCGAACGACGTCGAGCCGGACATACTCGGCTATCAGGGCACGCGAAAGACGATCCTGGTCGCCGACGACGATCCAGGCCATCGCGGGCTGATCGAGGACGTGCTGACGCCACTCGGCTTCACCGTCAGGGGTGCCGCCGACGGGGCGGCCTGCCTGCGCCTCGCCGCCGAGATACTTCCGGATCTGTTCATCGTCGACCTGTCGATGCCGGGCATGGATGGCTGGGAACTTGCCCGCCGCCTGCGCCGGGAGTTGGGCCTCAGCACCCCGATCCTGATCGTTTCGGCGAATGCCGGCGAGCTGCAGACGCTGGATCGTCCGGCCGAACTGCATGACGACGTGCTGGCGAAGCCGATCTCGATTACGGCGTTGCTAAAGAAGGTCGGGATGCTGCTGAGAATCGACTGGCTGGCGCTGATACCGGCCGAGATCGACCCCCCACTGCCGCTGCCGCCCCGCGGCCTGCTGACGCCGCGCCATGTATCGGACCTGCGCCAGCTCGCCGAGATCGGCTATGTGCGCGGCATCCAGGGCCGGCTGACCGAGATGGAGCAGGAGCTGCCAGCGGCCGGGCTCTGTATGGCCCACCTGAAAACCCTGATCGCCGAGTTCCGGCTGGCGGAGTTTATCGTTGCCTTGGACGTCCTTGACACGGCCGCGCAGGCGGCACCTTGAATCAGCGCGACGTCGTGCTGGTGGTCGACGACTCGCCGGGCACCCTGGGGCTGCTGAACGACGCGCTCGACGACGCCGGCTACACGGTGCTGGTCGCGACCGACGGCGCCAGCGCGGTGGCGCTGGTCGAGCGCGTCACCCCCGACATCATCCTGATGGACGCCATGATGCCGGGGATGGACGGGTTTGAGGCCTGCCGCCGCATCAAGCGCCTGAACAGCCTGGCATCGGTGCCGGTGATCTTCATGACCGGCCTCAGGGATACCGAGAGCGTGGTGAAGGGGCTGCAGGCCGGCGGCGTGGACTATGTGACCAAGCCCGCGGCGCCGG
>JAYTTA010000508.1:0-3581 GCA_043745345.1 Acetobacteraceae bacterium
GCATAGCACGCCACCATGCCGAAAAGCGCCGCCAGCGCCATCATCGTACCCGCCCTTCGGGTCCAGGCGCGCGCCGCCGCGGCCGGCAGCAGCATCGGCCCGATCGCGAGCAGGGTGCCGAACGCCTGGAAGCTGACCACCAGGTCGAGCAGCACCAGCGCCACGAACATCCCGCGCACCATGCCGCCGCGGCCGGCGGCCAGGAACATCGGATCGAAGCTGTCGACCGCGAGCGGCCGGTAGAATGCCGCCAGCAGGAACAGCGTCAGGCTGGCAACCGCGGCGATCTGCACTAGGGAAAAAACATCGATCGCCAGCACGGTGCCGAACAGCACGCGCATGACATCGACGTTGCTGCCGACCAGCGACACCAGCACCACCCCGGCCGACAGGGCGATGAGGTAGAACGCGACCAGCCCCTGATCCGCGCGCGCCGCCCGCCCGCGCCCGAGCAGCCCGGCCGACAGGGCGACGGCGACGCCGCTCGCCAGTCCGCCAAAACTCATGGCGATCAGCGAATGGCCGGCATATAGGAAGCCGAGCGCGGCGCCGGGCATCACCGCGTGCGACAGCACGTCGCCATCGAGGCTCATGCGGCGCAGCACGAGCACGGTGCCGAGCGGGCCGTTGGCCAGCGACAGCGCCAGGCAGGCGGCGAGGGCCGTGCGCATGAAGCCGAAGGCCTCGAACGGGCCGATGAGCCAGGCATACAGGGAGAGGATCACCCCAGGGCGGCCATACGCGAACACGCCAGGTTGGCGTCGGTGAGCACCGCCTCGGTGCCGCCCCAGGCGATCGGTGTGCGGGCCAGCAGCAGGGTGGCGGGGAAGTGGGCGCGGACCAGGGCCAGGTCGTGTATTACCGCAACAACGATGCGGCCCTGGCGATGCCAGGAGGCGACGAGCGCCAACAGATCGGAAGCGGTGCGCTCATCGAGCGCCGCAAACGGTTCATCAAGCAGGATGATTTCGGCATCCTGTACGATCAGCCGGGCGAACAGCACGCGCTGCATCTGCCCGACCGAGAGTCTGTCGATGTTGCTGGACGCCAGCATTTGCAGGCCAACGGCGGCGATCGCCTTATCGACGGCTTGCCTGTGCTCTGGGGTAAGCCGCCCCATCGCTCCAAGCGCGCGCCAAAGGCCGATAGCGGCGAACTCGAAAACAGTCACCGGGTAGTCGCGGTCGATCTTTGCCTGCTGTGGCAGGAATGCCAATTGTCGGCGGCCGGCTTGCGGAAAGATCACCTGGCCGCCGGTTGGGCGGCGGATGCCGGCCAACACTCCGAGCAGCGAGCTTTTGCCGGCGCCGTTCGGCCCGACCACGGCAGTCAGGCTGCCGGCCGCGAAATTTCCGCTGACGTCGGACAGCGCGCGATGACGGCCATAGGCGAGCGAGACGTCGCGCAACTCGATGCCGGCGGCTTCCGGTCGGCGATCGAAACTATCCGCTGCTTGCCGGCTGCCGGTCATCCGACGCCTCTAGCAGAGGTCCGTCGATGTGACGAGCGCGCATCAGGCCGAGCGGTCCGCGCCGGCACCATCGCCACAGGATCAGGCTGGCCACAACCACCAGCCCGGCGGCGAGGCCGATCCAGATGCCGATCCCCGCGAGGCCGGCATAGAAAGCGAGGCCGATGCCGACCGGCAGGCCGATGCCCCAGTAGCCGGCCATGGCGAACAGCATCGGTATGCGGGCATCCTGCAGGCCGCGCAGCATCCCGGCGCCGACCGCCTGGGCGCCGTCGGCGATCTGGAACAGCGCCGACATCGCCAGGAACGAGACCGCCAGGCGCACGACCGCCGCGTTGGCCGGATCCGATACGTCGAGGAAGGCGCCGATCAGCAGGCGCGGCGCCAGCAGCATGACGAGCGAGGCGGCCAGCGCGAACGCCATGCAGACCGAAAATCCGGCCCAGCCGGCGCGCGCCACGGCGTTGGCGTCACGCGCGCCGAACGCGTGTCCGACGCGAACCGTGACCGCCTGGCCGATGCCGAGCGGCACCATGAAGGTGAGGCCTGAAAGCTGCATCGCGATCGCATGGGCGGCGAGTGGGGCAGTGCCGATCAGCCCCATCAGGAAGGTTGCTGCGTTGAACACGCTGACCTCAAAGCTGAGCATCGCCGCCATTGGCAGGCCGAGCCGCCAGAATGTCTCTAAGCGCTGCCAGTCCATTCGCCACAGCCGGGAGAACAAATGGTAGCGGCGGAACCGCGCATCCAGCACCACGATGGTGGCGAGGCTTGCGAACATCAGGAGGTCGGACAGGGTGGTGGCCATGCCCGAGCCCGCGATGCCGAACGCCGGCAGGCCAAGCCGGCCGAAGATCAGGCACTCATTGGCGGCGGCGTTAAACAGCACGGCCGCCACCGCCACCGCCAGGCAGGCGCCCGGCCGCTGCAGCGCGCAGACGAAAGCGCGCAGCACCTGGTATAGCAGGAACGGCCACAGCCCCCATTGCAGGGCCCGCAGATAGGTGCCGGCCAGCCCAGCGAGTTCCACGTCCTGACCCATGGTAACCAGGATTTCCCGCCCATGCCAAAGCACGGTCCAGAATACCAGCCCAACCAGGGTGGCGGCCCAGAAGCCCTGGCGGACGGTGCGGCGGACATCGCGCACGGCGGCACCGCCGCGCCCGAGCGCGCTTGCGACCAGCGGTGTGGTGGCGTTGATCAGCCCGACGCCCAGGATCATCGCGATCAGATAAAGATTAACGCCGAGCGCGCCGGCGGCCAACGTGTCGGCGCCGAGCCGGCCGAGCATGATGACGTCGGTGGTGCCCATGGCGATCTGCGCCAGGTTGGTGGCGACGATCGGCCAGCTCAAGGCGAGGATCGCGCGCAACTCGCCTACCCAGGCGGAACGTGTGCGGGGCCCGGTTCGCGCGGCCTGGCTCATCTTTGCGGCTTACCCTTCAACCGGGACTTGGCTGCCGGCCATGGTAACGATGTCACCACAACGGTTGTTTGTGCGCACGAAACGATGAATAGAAATTCGCTTATTGTATTTTAAGTAGAAAGTATCTTATGTGCGAGTTCAGTCTGAACGCGTGGAGAATCATGCCGTGTCTAGTCCAACCGAGAACGCCAACCTGCTCGAGCTTACCGCCAAGATCATCTCAGCCCACATCGCAAATAACGCGGTCTCGGCGGAAGCGTTGCCGGCGCTGATCACATCGGTCTATGCGTCCCTGTCCAATACCGGTGCCGAACCGGCCGAGGTCGGGCGGCGCCCGGAACCTGCGGTGCCGGTAAAGAAGTCTATTTTTCCAGAATACATCATCTGTCTTGAAGACGGCAAGAAGCTCAAGATGCTGAAGCGGCATCTGGCAACCTCGTATGCGATGTCGCCGGATCAGTATCGGACCAAGTGGGATCTGCCGGCCGACTATCCGATGGTTGCGCCCTCGTATTCGTCGCGCCGGTCGGAACTTGCCAAGGCGATCGGCCTTGGCAACCGCCGCACCCCTGCTGACAGGGTGTCGGAACCGGTCAAGGCGCCGCGGGCGAAGAAGGCCGCAACGCCACGCAAGCCGAAGTAGCCAGGCGCTACGCTACAGCTTTTCGAGGAACTCGCCGAGGA
>JAYTTA010000509.1:0-3561 GCA_043745345.1 Acetobacteraceae bacterium
AATCCGCTTTATATTCACGGCAAGGACGGCGCCGAGAAAAGCGCCTGAAATCGTGCCGGCATTTTGATTTGACGACGTTATGACGGTTTAATGTCGGCGGCTCGTCCAAACCCTTGTGTTGTTCGGCCGAGCTGCCGATATCCGAAAATGTAAGGTGGACAGAATGTCTGCCTGAGCGCGATCCGTGCCAAAAGCCGGGCGGATATGGCGCCGATCGTCCCACAGGAGATCAGAATATGACCGACGACGTCCAAAAAGGCCCCAACAAACCCCGCAAGTCGGATGCCGACAAGGCCTCTGCCGACAAGCCGGCACCCGACAAGGCGGCCGCCACGCGTGACGTGCTGGCAGTCCTGCCGCTGCGAGACATTGTCGTCTTCCCACACATGATCGTGCCGCTGTTCGTCGGTCGCGAGAAGTCGGTGCGTGCCTTGGAAGCGGTGATGAAGGACGACAAGCAAATCCTGCTGGTCGCCCAAAAGAATGCTGCCCAGGACGATCCCTCGGCTGACGACATTTTCCGCATCGGCACCGTCTCCACGATCCTGCAGCTGCTCAAGCTGCCCGACGGTACGGTGAAGGTGCTGGTCGAAGGCGGCAAGCGCGCGCGCATCACCAGCTTCAAGGAAACAGAATCTTACTTCGAGGCCAGTGTTGAGCCGATGGCCGACCCGGATGGGGACGCTAAGGAGCTTGAGGCACTCGGCCGCACTGTCGTCACTCAATTCGAGCAATACATAAAACTCAACAAGAAGATCGCGCCCGAGGTGCTGGTCTCGCTCAACCAGATTGAGGAGCCAAGCAAGCTCGCTGACACCGTCGCCAGCCATCTGAGCCTGAAGGTGTCGGAAAAGCAGGAACTGCTAGAGCTGCCAAAGGTCGGCGAACGGCTGGAGCGCGTCTTTGGTCATATGGAATCTGAAATCGGCGTGCTTCAGGTCGAGAAGCGCATCCGCAACCGCGTCAAGCGGCAGATGGAGAAGACCCAGCGCGAGTATTACCTCAACGAGCAGCTCAAGGCGATCCAGAAGGAGCTCGGCGAGGGTGAGGACGGCAAGGACGAGACCGCCGAGCTGGAAGACCGCATCCGCAAGACTCGCTTCACAAAAGAAGCGCGCGAGAAGGCGATGGCCGAGCTCAAGAAGCTCAAGACCATGAGCCCGATGAGCGCCGAGGCGACTGTGGTGCGCAACTACCTCGACTGGATGCTATCGATTCCCTGGAAGAAGCGCAGCAAGATCCAGAACGACATCATCGAGGCCGAGAAGGTGCTCGAAGCCGACCACTACGGCATGGACAAGGTCAAGGAGCGCATCCTTGAATACCTTGCGGTGCAGACTCGCAGCCAGAAGGTCAAGGGCACGATACTCTGCCTCGTTGGTCCTCCGGGCGTTGGCAAGACCTCGCTCGGCAAGTCGATAGCGCGCGCCACGGGCCGCAGCTTCGTTCGCATGTCGCTGGGCGGTGTGCGCGATGAGGCGGAAATCCGCGGCCATCGCCGGACCTATATCGGTTCGATGCCGGGAAAGATCATTCAGGGCATGAAGAAGGCGAAAACCTCCAACCCGCTGTTCCTGCTCGACGAGATAGATAAGCTCGGAGCCGACTGGCGCGGCGATCCCTCCTCCGCCTTGCTCGAGGTGCTGGACCCGGAGCAGAACGCGACCTTCGCCGACCACTATCTGGAGGTCGACTACGATCTGTCGGACGTGATGTTCGTCACCACGGCCAACACGCTGCGCATGCCGCAGCCGCTGCTGGACCGCATGGAGATCATCCGCATCGCCGGCTACACCGAGGATGAGAAGGTCGAGATCGCCAAGCGTCACCTGATTTCCAAGCAGGCGGAAGCCCACGCCCTCAAGGCCGAGGAATGGTCGGTGTCCGACGACGCGCTGCGCGACCTGATCCGCTACTTCACCCGCGAAGCCGGCGTTCGCAACCTGGAGCGTGAGATCGCCAACCTGGCCCGCAAGTCGGTCAAGGAGATCGTCACCCTCAAGACCAAGAAGGTCGAGATCACGGCGGAGAACCTCGACAAATACGCGGGGGTCAAGCGCTTCCGCTACGGCGAGACCGAGGCCGAGGACATGGTCGGCGTCGTCACCGGCCTGGCCTGGACGGAGGTTGGCGGCGAAATCCTGACGATTGAGAGCGTGCTGCTGCCTGGTAAGGGCAACATTAAGCAGACCGGGAAGCTCGGCGACGTAATGCAGGAAAGTGTCTCCGCGGCGCTCAGCTACGTTCGCTCGCGGTCGATCAACTTCGGCATTAAGCCGACGCTGTTCGAAAAGCGCGATATCCACGTGCACGTGCCCGAGGGCGCGACACCTAAGGACGGTCCCTCCGCCGGTGTGGCGATGGCCACTTCCATCGTCTCGATTCTGACGGGCATCCCGGTGCGCCGCGATGTCGCCATGACCGGCGAGATTACGCTGCGGGGCCGGATTCTGCCGATTGGCGGCCTGAAGGAGAAGCTGCTGGCGGCGCTGCGGGCCGGCATCACCACGGTGTTCATCCCGAAGGACAACGAGAAGGACCTTGTTGAAATACCGGACAACGTGAAGAAAGGTCTGAAGATCATCCCCGTCGCTGACGTGGACGACGTAATCGCTCAGGCGCTCGCCCGCCGGCCAGAGGCGATTGACTGGGTGGAACCCCCGGAGCCGGTCGCTACGGCCGCTACCGGTTCGGCAGCCTCGTTGCCGCACTAGGCAAGATCAACGGCCCGCCAGTTCGGCGGGCCGTTTTTTTAAGCAAGGTTTGGTCTCTGCCCAAACCCGCCGGGAGAAGCGCTCCTGGACCCGCCTGACTTAGTCATTTTGCCTTGATACCGCGGGCTTAGGGGCTTAGAGCCCCTGGACCGCTGTGTTCGAGGGGTCGATTCGACCCGCTGACCGTGCCAAAAACTCAAGGGAACCTTTCAATGAACAAGATCGATCTGATTGCCGCCGTATCCGACGCCACCGATCTCACACGGGCCGATGCCGGCAAGGCGGTGGACGCTACTCTCGCCGCAATCGAGGGCGCGCTGAAGGCCGGTGACGACGTTCGCCTGATAGGCTTCGGCACCTTCGCCACCGCCAAGCGCGAGGCTAGCATAGGCCGCAATCCCCGCACCGGCGAGGAAATCAAGATCCCGGCCTCGAACTCGGTGAAATTCAAGTCCGGCAAAGGCCTAAAAGAAGCCGTAAACTAACTGAATCGCACCGGGGCATCCCCGGCGAGGCATGGGGCACAGCCCCATTGCTGACTTTCCAAGCCGGGCGGTTAGCTCAGCGGTAGAGCGTCTCGTTTACACCGAGAGGGTCGGCGGTTCGAAACCGTCACCGCCCACCATGTCCCCGGGTTGACGCCGCCCTCGCCCCGGCTTAAACGCGGCGCCTCGCCTATTGCTGCGGGTGTAGCTCAGTTGGTTAGAGCGCCGGCCTGTCACGCCGGAGGTCGCGGGTTCGAGCCCCGTCACTCGCGCCAATCTGTCCCACAGGCTTATTGCTGGTCGCCCTACGGGCTATTGCCCGATCCGCACCATGAACCATTGCTTGGTGTGGCATGGGCTTT
>JAYTTA010000510.1:0-13352 GCA_043745345.1 Acetobacteraceae bacterium
GAGAATCATCATGATCTCCCCCAAATTAATCCGCCCAATTCGGCGGTTGGCGTGAAGGCTAGCCTTGCCGGGGCTTTGCGAACAAGCTGGCACGACCAACAACAGGGCGGGTCTCATGAGTTTCGACTTTTCCGGCAAACGCGCGATCGTCTGTGGCGGCAGCCGGGGCATCGGCCGGTCGATCGCGCTGGCCTTCGCCGCATCCGGCGCAGCGGTTTCGATCTGCGCCCGCGGCGCCGACACGCTGGAGGCGACCCGGCGCGAACTGGAGGCCCACGGCAACAAGGTCCACGCGGCAGCCTGCGACCTGGGCGACGCCGGGCAAATCGCCAGCTACATCACAAACGCGGCGGCAGCACTCGGCGGCATCGACGTCCTGGTCAACAACGCCTCGGGCTTCGGTTCATCCGACGATGAGGCCGGATGGGCGGTCTCGTTCTCGATCGACATGATGGCCACGGTGCGCGCCAGCCAGGCGGCGGTGCCCTACCTCGGCAGGCAGCCGGGCAGTTCAATCGTCAATATTTCTTCCATCTCGGCGTTACGGGCATCGACCCGCACCCCGCCCTACGGCGCCATCAAGGCGGCGGTGAGTCACTATACGACCTCGCAGGCAGCCATGCTTGCGGGCCAGGGCATCCGGGTCAACGCGGTCGCCCCCGGCTCGATCGAGTTTCCCGGCGGCATGTGGGAACAACGCAAGACAGGCGCGCCGAACGTCTACAACGCCGTGCTCGCCAGCATTCCGTTCGGCCGGCTCGGCAAGCCCGAGGAGATCGCCGCCACGGTGCTGTTCCTGGCCTCACCGATGGCGTCCTGGATTACCGGGCAGGCGATTGTCGTGGATGGGGGACAGCTGCTGTAAGAAGGCTGGGGCTCTCCCTCCATGGGCATTCCAACTGCCAAGGGCGGCAGTTGGAACTGAAGCTGCCCCGTTTTCGTGAAGTGTTGATGGACTTGGTTTACGCGGGTTCAGCTATGGCGGCCTCCTTGGCGGCTTCGTAGGCCATGGGTGAGCGGTAGCCCAGCGCCGAGTGCAGCCTGACTGGGTTGTACCAGCCCTCGATAAAGCTGAAGCAGGCCATCTTGGCTTCCGCCTGGGAAGCAAAGCGGCGTCGCTCCAGCAGCTCGCATTCCAGGGTTGCGAAGAAGCTTTCGCACATGGCGTTGTCGTAGGCGTCGCCGACCTGCCATCCCAACATTCCTTCCCAAGGTGTTGCGACGACCAATTGAATCCACCTTGGCTGCCCTGGTCGCTGTGATGGATGACATCGCCCGGCCGTCGCTGGCCGATCGCCATTTCCAACGCATCCACCACCAACTCGGCACGGATATGACTTGCCATCGCCCACCCAACGATCTTTCGGCTCCAGGCATCCAACACCACGGTAAGATAAAGGAAGCCGCTCGCCGTCAGCACAAAGGTGATATCGGCCACCCACAGCTGGTTCGGCCCAGGCGCTGCAAACTTGCGATCCAGCAGATCCGGCGCAGGCCGCGCCTCGCGGTCCCGACGCGTGGTGGTGATCCGGCTCTGCCGGCGACTGGCACCGACCAGACCCGCCGCACGCATCAATCGTGCAATGCGCTTGCGGCCATGTTTCTCTCCTCCTGCCCGAAGCTCCGCATGCACGCGCGGCGCTCCATATGTTTCACGCGAATTGGCATGAATGGTGCGCGCACGTTGCAACAGCTTCGCGCCAGCCGCTTGCTTCTTGCTCGGCAGCCGCTTGCGCCAGGCGTGATAGCCGGCTTACGACACGCCTAGCACGCGCGCCACCGTCGCGATCGGCAAATCAGCCTGGTTTGCGCTCATGAATTCGAAGACCCGGGCGGCACGGCTCCGGTCTCGCGCGCGAACCAGGCTGCCGCTCGAGAGAGAATGTCGCGCTCCACCCGCAGCCGCTTGTTCTCGCGGCGCAGACGACCGAGCTCGTCACACTCGGACGCCGACAGGCCGTCACCCCTCTCCTCCCGGCCGCCCTCCTTGCGGCTCGCCTGGGCAACCCAGGCCCGGATGGATTCCGCAGACGGCTCAAACTCCCGAGCCAAATCCGCAGGGTCCCGGCCAGCATGGACCAAATCATCCATCTAACGACGAAATTCAGGCGAGTAAGGTAGACGATTGCGGCGCATCTATAAAGCCTCCGGCAAAAGCTTGAGGGGCTCCACCAGACCGGGTCAACTCCAGTTGCCGATGGCGTTGTCAGCCGCCGTCTCGGCGTCGGTTCTCGCGCTCTATCGCCAATTCAACATCGACGGCAACCTGCTATTCGTCGCCGGTGGTCTTGTAGTGTCGTATGCAGCCTACTTTCTATCACTCGCCGCAACCCCCGCTGGCATACGATTCTTTCGTGGCTCCTGGGATTAAAGACGAAGCGCCGCAGGCGAAAACGCATGACGCCAAGCGTTGGCGTTACCGCTGCCGTTCGGTCACCACCCCGGGGCTTTCCTTGCAGCCCTCCTGATGGATTTGTCCCTGCGCCGATCCACCCGGCCCATGCAGATCGAAAGCCAAACGCTGTAGATGATTGTCCGTCGTGATCCACGCGGTGGCAGTGGAAACCGGCGCCACGCTCAACGCGGGATGCCGAAGCGTGGCCATCCACCGCATGCCCGCTGCATCGGGACCAGCCTGGATCGGCAACTCCAGGATACGGTCGGCCTTGAAGCCAGGTAGGAACACCGGCACGTCGGCGTTCCGGCGTGGCAGGAACCGAACCCAGTAGAAGGCCATGGCCAGCGGCGAACGCAGCCCGGGCGGCAGTTCCGTGCCCTTGAGGTCAAGGTCCGCACGGCGCTCAGGCGCGGCAGAGACATAATCCTGTAACCAGGTTCGGGCGAAACTGGAGGCATCCCAATGCTGCGCGAAGCCGGGATGCCTTTCACGAAACTCGGTAAACGTCTTGCCCTGCACCCGCCTGCCCTGCAGGCCATCCGGGCCACGCTGGAAGACATCCCAGTTCTGCCGGACAATATGGTCGGCCACCAGATAGCGGTAATTCACCGCCACCTCCTGAAGATCGTTGCCTTTCCACGTGCTGATCTCCTCCATCAAATACTGAACCGGCAATACAAGATTCCAGCGCGCCGCGAACGTGCCGACGACATCGACCCGCGTCAGGCCATCGAAGCGTGCCACATCGGTCGTGATCGTAGCCCGGCCCTGGTAGTCGGTTGTTCCGGTAAACCGGCAAAGTTCGGCAGCGGACACGTCGGACGCGTACAGCCAAACCGCAGCGATTGCCGCCGACGATAAAGTTGTCGCCGAGTTCCGGAGTTTTTTCGTGTCGGTCATTGTGGCTTTTCAAATAGCTTGAATGCCTGCGGAGGGAGAGCCCCATCCCTCATAATCACGCCTTGCGCCGGGTTTTAGGCTGGGTCTCTGCCGGTTTATGGGGGCGGCCGACCGGCGGCCGCCATTCGCCGCGCTGCCGCGCGGTCCAGGCATATCGCGGATCGTCGTCAAGCAGGTGCAGATGCTCCGACACCCGGTTACGTTCCAGCCAGCCGATCGCTGCCTCCAGCTCGGCCAAGGTCATCCGCGCCCGGCTCTTGTTGCCGGTGACGCGCTTCAGCGCCGCGTTGTAGCGATGGTAGAGCCCCGGCCCGGACAGGCCGCCGCGCAGATCCATCCGTCCGGCGCCGTCCTCGACCACCTGCACCGCTATCATCTCGCCCAGGCGCGCACGCAGCCGGCGCTCGGTCGCCGACGGCGCCTCCAACAGCTCCGACTGCGCGGCCTCACGCTCCGGCCGCCGCATCGCCAGCTCAGGTCCGGGCTGCAACAGATCGAAACGCAAGGCGAGGGCGTTGGACTGCAAGGGCACGATGCCATCCTTGGCCGGTGGCAGCTGCTCGATCAGCCATAGCGGCAACGTCGCCTGCCTGCCTGGTTTAGGGCGTCGCGCCAAGGTGCCCTGCTCGGTTTCCATACGTTTGCGGAACTGCGCGAACAGCGGATCGTCGGGGTGGAACACCAGCGCCCGCTGGCTCTCGTAGGGGCCGCCATGCGGATCGACACGGGTCGCGCGCGCCACCATCTGCTCCAGCCATGGCCGGCAGCGGATGTGGGTCAGCGCCGCCACCACCGCAACCTCCGGCGCGTCGAGCCCCTCATAGGCCATGGCGACAGTGACCAGGATCGAGGGCTGCGGCCGCAGCCGGAAGGCGGCCAGGATCTCATGGGCGCGCGGCGCGTCGGAGGTCGCGAGTTGCGCCACTTCATGCACTTGCGAGGGCGGAATCCAGCCGCTAACGATTTTCAGGTAGTGCCTGGCGGCGGCCTGGTCCGGCGCCACCACCAGTAGCTTGCCAAGGCCGCGGCCGGGTTGATCCGGGGAAAGTCCCTGGCGGCGGCGGCGTTCGGCGCGCAGGTCGCGGATCGCCAGGAACGCTTCCAGCAGTAGCGCCTCGGCGAAGCCGGTGCGCAGTGCGGTAAACAGCGCCGGACGCGTGGTTTCGGTCGGCCAGCCGCCGCCGAGCCGGTGCGGGCCGATATCGGTCCCTGCCTCATCGCGCCACTTGGCCTCGCCATCCAGTGCACCAAAAATCACGGGGAGCACGGCGCGCTCGGCCAGCGCCTGGGCGCGGGAGTAGCCGATCACCGCCCAGCCCGGTGCGTCGAGCGCCACTTCACGGGTGCGGGCGCGGGGACCCTCGCGGTAGGGCAGCCACAATATGCCGCGGCCGTCGGCGCGTTCCAGGGTGCCTGACAGCAGCAGCCGCACGGTCGCGGTTTCCAGCAGTGGCAGGATGGCGCGCGACCAGGCACTTGCCGGATCCTCGACGATCTCGGCGTTTCTCGCGGTATCTGGATCAGTTTCAGCGAGGGCGGGCAGGTGATGCACCTCATCCACCACCAACAGGGTGCGGTGGCGCCGGAACTCGGCCAGATGCAGGTCGGGTGCGGCGGCGACACCCTGGTAGGTCGTGATGTAGCCGCCGAGGCCACGGCTCGGATCGGGCGAGTTGTCGGCGGCACGGACCGAGACCGCGTGACCCAGCGCCTCGCGCCAGGCGGGATCAGCGAAGGCTTCCTCGGCCTGCAGGCGCAGGCTGTCGCGCGGCACCACCCAGCAGATGCGGTCGATCATCCCCGCGGCGATCAGCCGGGCAGCGGCCAGCACCGGCAGCAGCGACTTGCCGCCGCCCGGAGTGACCGCGGCGAGCACATCGCGGGCCTCGGTGCGGGAGGTCGCAATGGCGTCGATGACAGCGGCAAGGCGCCGCTGGTGGGAACGAAGGTTTCGTGCGATCAGAGGGATGAAGCCCGATCCGTATTTGTTCCTTTTACTGTGATTCTTTCAGATTCAACTGTCTATAGTTAATGTTGAATTCTAACCCCGCAGTTTGCAGTCAAATTTGCGTGACCGGAGCTTGGTGATCTGTTCGGCATTGCCTGGAAAAGTCTGGCGGCTGGAGACCAGCCGGTCCATATCCAGAGCAATGCGAAAGGAACCGACCCATGAACGACATGCCGCCAGCCAGAGAACATTCGGAAAGAATAGCCCTGCCGCGCATCGACATCGTGTCCGACGTCATCTGCCCCTGGTGCTACGTCGGCAAGCGCAACCTGGAGCGGGCGCTGGCGATGCTGGCTGAAGAAGGTGTGACGTTCTCCATCCATTGGGCGCCGTTCCAACTCAATCCTGACATGCCGGAGGACGGTGCCAGCCGCCAGGATTACCGCATCGCGAAATTCGGCAGCCTGGAGAAGTCGCAGGCGCTGGATGCCCGCATCACCGAGGTGGCGGCGATGGCAGGGCTGGAATTCCACCTTGATCGCCAGACCCGTACTCCCAACACGGTCGATGCCCACCGGCTGATCCTGCTGGCCGGGCAGGTGGAGCCGCAGACCCACGCGGGCCTGCAGCATGAGGTTATGG
Source organism: Acetobacteraceae bacterium (assembly GCA_043745345.1). Lineage (GTDB taxonomy): Bacteria > Pseudomonadota > Alphaproteobacteria > Acetobacterales > Acetobacteraceae > PALSA-911. The sequence continues at coordinate 5,889 of JAYTTA010000510.1, forward strand.
AGGCGGTATTCGAAAGCTACTTCATCGCGGGTCGCGATATCGGCGAGCACGCTATCCTGGCCGATGCCGCCGCCGCATGCGGACTCGACCGCGACGCCATCCTGACATTCCTGGCCAGCGACGATGCGCGCGCACCGGTGCTGGCAGCCGACGTGACGGCACGCAAGGCCGGGGTCAACGGCGTGCCGTCCTTCTTCCTCGACGGCCATGGCCTGTTCTCGGGCGCACTGCCAGCCGAGCAGATGGCGGAGGCGTTCCGACGGGCCCACCGGCTGCTCGGCGTTCAGGCGGCCTGACGCGGCATGTCCGCAACGATCGGGCGCCAGACCGGACTGAGCCCGGAGAAATTCCGTGATCCCGTCATTACCGCCAAGGGGGAGCGCCGGGCCACCGTGGCGCTTGGTGCGCTGGACACGCTTTGGTTCAACACCGGCACGCTGTGCAACCTGACCTGCCGGAACTGCTACATCGAGTCCTCGCCGCGCAACGACCGGCTGACTTATCTTCGCCTCGCTGATGTCGAAAACTATCTAGACCAGATCGTGCACGAAAAGCTCGACACGAGGACGATCGGCTTCACCGGAGGCGAGCCCTTCATGAACCCCGAGTTCCCCGAGATGCTGGAGCTGGTGCTGGTCCGGGGCTTTCGCTCCATGGTGCTGACCAACGCGATGCTGCCGATGCGCCGGGTGCGCCACCGGCTCCGCCTGCTGCGCCGGTTTGGACCGGCGCTGACGCTGCGGGTCTCGGTCGATCACTACACCATGGCCATTCACGAGCAGGAGCGCGGCGCGCGAAGCTGGGTACCAACTATCGAGGGCTTGCGCTGGCTCGCCGCCGAGGGGTTCCACGTCCACGTCGCCGGCCGGCGTTTTTCCGATGAGCCAGAGGCGGCGGTCCGCGACGGCTTCCGAAAACTGTTTTCCGAACTCGACGTGCCGATCGACGCCGATGACGCCGAAAGGCTGATGCTGTTCCCGGAGATGGATGTTTCCGTCGATGTGCCGGAGATCACCGAGGCCTGCTGGGGCGTCCTGCACAAGTCACCTGACGACGTGATGTGCGCGTCTTCAAGGATGGTGGTACGCCGCCGTGACGCCGAACCGAGCGTCGTCGCCTGCACGCTGCTGCCCTACGATACAACGTTCGACCTCGGCCCCACCTTGCGCGGCGCCTTGGGCAGCGTGGCACTGAACCACCCTCACTGTGCAAAATTCTGCGTGCTTGGCGGGGCCGCCTGCTCACGCGGCTGATCGTCTTGCCGCAATGAATATCCTGTCCATGCAATCCTGGGTCGCGTATGGCCATGTTGGCAACGGCGCCGCGATGTTCCCGCTGCAACGCCTAGGCGCCGAGGTCTGGGCCATCCATACGGTGCAGTTCTCCAACCACACCGGCTATGGCGGCTGGACCGGCGACGTGTTTTCCGGCGACAGCGTGCGCCGGCTGATCGCCGGTATCGACGCCCGCGGCGTGCTTGGCCAATGCGACGGGGTGATTTCCGGCTACATGGGCGATGTAGAGATTGGCGCTGCTATCCTTGACGGCGTAGCGCTGGTGCGGGCGCAGAACCCGGCCGTGCTCTATTGCTGCGATCCGGTACTGGGCGATGACGGCACCGGCCTCTATGTCCGCCCCGGCATCGAGGACCTGATCCGCGATCGCGCCCTGCCGCTGGCCGACTTAGCGACGCCCAACCGGTTTGAGCTGGAGCGGCTGACGGGGATTGCCTGCGACACGATGGTCAACACCTATCGCGCCATCGCTGCGCTGCAGGCGAGAATGCGCGCGGGCGGACCGCGCATCGTGCTGCTGACCAGCCTGGTGACCGGCGATACGCCGGCCGGCAGCATGGACCTGATCGCCGGCGACAACGGGGACATCCATCTGTTGCGCACGCCGCGGCTGGCGATCCAGGTCAACGGCGCCGGCGACATGATCGCCGCGCTGTTCCTGTTCCACCGCCACCAGTCGGGCAGCACGCAGGCGGCCCTGGAAGCCGCCGGATCATCGGTATTCGGCGTGCTGGCCCATACCGCTACCATCGGCGTGCGGGAGCTTGCACTTATCGCGGCGCAGAACGAGATCGTGCGTCCGGCGATAAAGTTTAGCTCGCACAAAATCTGGGGGGCAGGATTTAAGGGGTAAAGTCTGGCCTGTCTGCCCTTTTGCCGCCATAGATGAGGTGCAAGCCTGTACGCGTCGTCGACGGGGAAAAAATGCGCTTTTTGAGGATTTATGGCCGCGTGCTGCTGCTGCTGGGCCGCGAGCTTCGGCTGGCGGCGTTGCTTGGCGTGGCCAACCTCGGTGTCGCCGCGATGCAGTTCCTCGATCCGGTGCTGTTCGGCCGCATGATCTCGCTCCTCTCAAGATCTTCAGAAATGGAGGGTCATGCGCTGCTGTCAAAGGCTGCGACCATCCTCGGCGTCTGGGCCGCGGTCGGCGTCGCGGGGATCGGCGTCAACGTCGCGGTCGCCCTGCAGGCCGAGCGGCTGGCGCATCGCAACCGGCTCAAGGTGATGAGCGGCTACTACGAGCACGTGCTGTCGATGCCGCTGTCATTCCATGGCGACACGCAGTCCGGCCGGCTGATCAAGATCATGATCACCGGGTCCGAGGGCTTGTTCGGCATCTGGCTGACCTTCTTCCGCGACCATCTGTCGACGTTTTGCGCGGCACTGGTGCTGCTGCCGCTGACCATCTTCATCAACTGGAAGCTGGCGTCGGTACTGATCGTGCTGGTGGTCACTTTCGTCACCGGCACCGCCCTGGTGATCCGCCGCACGACCAACGCCCAGCAGCAGGTCGAGCGCTACAACTCCTCGCTCGCCGGCACCGCGCAGGACGCGCTGACCAACGTGATCGTGGTGCAGTCATTCACCAGGCTCGGCGCCGAGACCCGGCTGTTCAGCGACATCGCGCGCCAGGTCATCACCCACCAGTTCCCGGTGCTGAACTGGTGGGCGCTGGTCAACGTGCTGACCCGCGGGTCGAGCACGTTGGCGCTGATCACCATCGTCGCCGTCGGCACCTACCTGCATGTCAACAACGAGGCGACGATCGGCGAGATCGTCTCGTTCATGGGCTTCTCCACCTTGCTGATCTCGCGCATGGAGGCGGCGGTGCAGTTCGTCGCCAGCATGTTCTTCCGCATGCCCTCGATCGAGGAGTTTTTTGCGGTCATGGACGCCCGCAGCACGGTGCCGAACCGACAGGGCGCGCCCGACCTAGTGGCGAGGACCGGCGAGGTCGCGTTCGAGCAGGTCAGCTTCGCCTATCCTGGCGGGCCGAAGATCCTGTCTGAGATGAGCTTCACGGCCAGGCCCGGTAGCACGGTGGCGCTGGTCGGCCAGACCGGCGCCGGCAAATCCACCGCCATGGCGCTGCTGCAGCGGCTGTGGGATCCAACCGACGGCCGCATCACGATCGACGGTCAGGATATTCGCGAGGTCCGCATCGACAGCCTGCGCCGGTCGGTCGGCGTCGTGTTCCAGGAAAGCCTGCTGTTCAACCGGTCGATCCGCGACAACCTCTTCATGGGCAAGCCGGACGCGACGCAGGAGGAGTTGGAGCGCGCCTGCCGCCAGGCCGAGGCGCACGACTTCATCCTGCGCCAGCCGAAAGGCTACGACACCATGGTCGGTGAGCGCGGCACGTCGCTGTCCGGCGGCCAGCGGCAGCGCTTGGCGATCGCGCGCGCGCTGCTCAAGAACCCTCCGATACTCATTCTTGATGAAGCCACCAGCGCGCTGGATGCCGCGACCGAGGCCCGCGTCGGCCGCGCATTGGCGGCGTTGATGCAGGGCCGCACCACATTCATCATCGCTCACCGTCTATCCACCGTGCGCGATGCCGACGAGATCCTGGTGTTCGAGGGCGGCGAGATCGCCGAGCGTGGCAGTTTTGCCGAGCTGATCGCAATGCGGGGAATCTTCTCCGAGCTGGTAGCGACGCAGCTGACGCCCAGTGCGCCCGTGGCGCTCCGAATCATGCGCCCGGCGGAGGCCGTCGGCGACTGAGTTCGCTGCGGCGCACACCGGAAAGTTGCGCGGCTGCCAGGTCAGGCGCACCATCGGGAGCCATCAAGAAAAATCTCTCACTTAAGGAGGATGGACATGACGGTTGCCGCGATTCTGAAGCATAAGGGACACGAGGTCATCTCGGTATTGCCTGAGACAACGGTCTTCGACCTGGTCCAGCTGCTCGCCAGACGGCGCATCGGCGCCGTGCCGGTGTTGGACGCCGACGGCCACCTGCGTGGCATATTGAGCGAGCGCGACGTGGTGCAGGCCCTGGCCGAACATGGCGCCAGTGTGCTGCAGCGCCAAGCTATGCAGTTGATGACGGCTGAGCCGCGCACCGGCACGACGCGAACCACGGTGCCTGAGGCGATGGCGATGATGACAGACGGGCGGTTCCGCCATCTGCCCATCCTGGAAGATGGCAGGCTGATCGGCATGATCAGCATCGGCGATGTGGTCAAGGCCCGCATCACCCAACAGGCAACCGAAGTCGACAGCCTGAAAGCTTACGTGGTCAGCGCAACGTAGATTTTACATCCTCGCTAAGAACCGCCCGTGACCGACGATCTGTTCGCATATTCTCCGATCGCCCACCGCCCTCCGCTGCGCTGGCCGAACGGCGCGCGCGTGGCGCTGTGGATCGTGCCAAATATCGAGCATTACGAGTATCTGCCAAAGTTCGTCCGCACCCGCGAACCCTGGCCGCGCTCCCCGGCGCCGGACCTGCTTGGCTATTCGCAGCGCGACTGGGGAAACCGGGTCGGGCTGTGGCGCTTTTTCCAGCTTGCCGACGACCTTGGTTTCCCGTGTACCGTCAGCCTGTCGATGTCGGTCATCCAGCATTTTCCGGCGATTCTGGAGGCTATGGAGAAGCGCAACTGGGAGCTGATGTCGCACGGCATCTACAACACTCGCTACCACTGGGATCTGACCCCCGCGGAGGAACTCGCGGAGATGCTGGAGTCCCGAGAAATACATCGCGAACTGACTGGGCGGGAGCAATCGGGCTGGTTCAGCCCGGCGATCACCAACACGCTGAACACGTTCGACCTCGCGGCCCAGGCCGGGTTCCGCTACACGGCCGATCTGTACCACGACGACCAGCCGTTTCCGTTGCAGGTGAAGTCGGGCGCGTTGATATCGGTGCCATACTCGGTCGATCTCAACGACGTCATCGTCAACCGCCGTGGCGACGAGGTGGAAGAGTTCGCGCGCAACATCCGTGATCATTTCGACACCGTCTACGCCGAGGGCACCGAGCAGGGCCGGGTGATGTGCATCGCCCTGCACCCGTTCTGGGTCGGCCAGCCGCATCGCATACGCGCCGTGCGCCGTGCGCTGGAATACATTCTCGCCCATCCCGGCGTTTGGGTGACCACCGGCGAGAGGATCGCCGACTGGTTCAACGCCAACCACCTGCCGTCGATCGAGGCTCATATTTCCGCGCGAGCAGCCGCCAATGGCTGATCCCGACAATCGCTATCGACCAGGCGTGCTCCCACCGCACGGCGAGATCCGAAGTCCCGGCATGGACCACGCCCACCACCCGTTCCGGACCTTGCCGGATATGCCGGTTTTCGCCTGGCCCGACAGGGCGCGGATCGCCTTCACCGTCACCATCCTGCTCGACCACTGGGAGCTGTCGCCGCCGCCTGGCGCCTCACGCGATCCCCGCATCGTCTCGCCCCTCGGCAGCTTCTATCCGGACTGGCTGACCTTCAGCCACCGCGCCTATGGCGCCCGTGTCGGCATCTTCCGACTTTTCGAAGTGCTCGACCGCTACGGCATCCGCCCGAGCATCGGGCTGGCCGCGGAGGCGGCGCGGCGCTATCCGGAACTGGTCGATGAATGTGCCCGCCGCGGCGCCTGCTTCATGGCACATGGCACCTTCGCGACCCGGCGCATCACCGCCGACATGACGATTGCCGAGGAACGCGCCCACATCGCCGAAAGCCGACAGGCGGTCCTGTCCGCCACCGGCATAGCCCCCGCCGGCTGGTGCGGCCAGGACTTCAACCAGTCGACCCGTACCAACGCGCTACTGGTCGAGGCCGGCTTTTCCTACACCACCGACTGGGCCAACGACGACCGGCCCTACCTTCTCGGACCTTACGGCACTAGTGGGCACCGGCATCTTCTGGCATTGCCGCCGCAGCCGGAGTGGAACGACCTTGAATGCATGGTGCTGCGTCGGGTCTCGTCGTTGGTGTGGGCCGACGGCGCGATCGAGGCGTTCGACTACCTGCATCAGGAAGGGGGCGGCGTGTTCAACCTGACCCTACATCCGTTCGTCACCGGCCAAGCCCATCGTATAAGATATCTGGATGCGGCGCTGGCCGGAATGCTGGGTCACGGCGGCATCTGGCGTGCCACCACGGACGACGTCGCACGCCACGCGAGAGACTTGTTATAGCCAGAGAACCCGGTTAAGCGACTGGGACTATTCGATCTGTCCGTCCTTTCGGATCTACGGGAACAAGACCCATGCAATCACCGGTTCGCCTGCCCGGAGTCATGCCGCGCGTCCCATCCTGGGTGGCCGACTTCCAGGCCTTTATCCTGCGCGGCAACGTGGTCGATCTTGCGGTCGGCATCATCATCGGCGCTGCCTTCACCGGCGTGGTCGGCAGCCTTGTCAAGGACATCTTCAATCCGATCATTGGACTTCTGATTGGCGGCGTTGATTTCAGCAATGTGTTCGTGGCGCTGGACGGTAAGCATTATCCGTCGGTCGATGCCGCCAAGGCCGTCGGCGCCGCGACGTTGAACGTTGGGCTGTTCCTCAACGCCATTATCCAGTTCGTGATCGTCGGCTTCGTGGTGTTCTGGCTGGTCAAGGTACTGTCACGGCTGTCACGCGCCGCACCCGCGGCCGCCGCGCCGACGCCGGCCGAGGAACTGCTGCTCACCGAAATTCGCGATCTGCTGCGCGATCGCCCGTTGGCCGGTATTGCCGCGCCACGACCTTAAGCCTGCCAGGATCGTGCGCCAGCGTTTCGCGGGCGCCATCCTGGGGCTACTGGGGCTTGCCTCCTGCGCCCCGACACCGCCGGGTGGTTCGTGCGCGCTCACGCTGCTGGCGCGCGCGCCGATCGAAAATCGGGCCGGCCTGCTGTTCCTTGAGGCGGCCATCGACGGCGTGCCCTTGCACCTGCTGATCGATACCGGGGCCGAACGCACCACGCTGACCGAGGCGGCGGTCGCCCGTCTCGGCCTCTCACGTGACCCGCGCGCGCTGACCCGGATGCGCGGCATCGGCGAGGCGACCACAAGCTTCGATGCCAAGACCCACACCCTGATTTTCGGCAACGCACAGTTCTCCGGCCTCAACATGAGCGTTGGCCGGTTCGCCACCACCGAGATTTCGGGGCTCGTGTTTGACGGCCTGCTCGGCACCGACATCCTGGCATCGTTCGATGTCGAGATCGATCCGGTAACGGCG
>JAYTTA010000511.1:0-3550 GCA_043745345.1 Acetobacteraceae bacterium
AAGAAGCTGGCCCGCCTGCCCTCCCACGCCAAGGTCGACAGCGCCTCAATGACATGAAAGCCACCGGTCTGGGTGCCGAAGCTGGATTCCAGGCCCCAGATGCCGAGCACGACCCGGCGATCGACGCCGTAGCGCTGCTCGACCCGATCCAGCAGGTCACGGTTCTGGCGATAGGCCTCGCGGCCGTTGGCGATGCGCTGGTCATTGATGACGATGCCGCGATAGCGCTCCCAGGTCATGGTGAACTCGGGCTGGTTGCGGTCGCGGTCAAGCACCTTTTGGTTGACGCTGACGCCCTGGAAGGCGCGGTCCAGTGTTGTCTTCGAAATTCCGGCACGCTGGGCATCGGTCCGGATACCGACCAGAAAATCCTGAAAACTGCCATTGGCGGCAACCGCACCCGTGGTTGCGGACGCGGCCAGAAAAGCAGTGGCGGCAACTATCATTCGGCGCTGGATCATAGCTGGAGTAGTGGCACGGCAGCAGAGTCGGCGGCAACGACTTCCGGCTGTCGCGCGAACCCAGCCTGGTTGCGCGCCCACGGATTTGGGGCAAACTCCGCTGTGACAGGGGAGATTTGGCAATGAGCGGCACCGAGACATGGATAACGGGAATATTGTCGGCGTTCGCGGCCGACTCCACGCTGAAAAGATTCCCTGCCCCAGTGGTCGATCGGGCAAGGTTTCTGGTTTTGGACCTAGTCGGCAACATCGTGCGTGCGCGTCATGATGCCGAGAGCACCGCAAGCTTTCTGGCCGCCGTGCGGGCGATGGGCATGGCGGACGGCAATTTTGGCGTGTTCGGCGACAACGCACGCTACACGCCGCTCGGCGCCGCGTTCCTGAATGGGGCGCTGGCACACTCGCTCGATTTCGACGACACCCATGCCGCCGGATCACTGCATCCCGGCGCACCGGTGATCCCGGCCGCCATCGCCGCCGGCGAGATGGTCGGCGCCTCCGGTTCGACCGTGCTGGCCGCGATCATCGCCGGCTATGAGGTCACCTGCCGCATCGCCTTGGCGCTGCCGGCCGGCGACCATTACCACCGCGGCTTCCATCCGACCGCCACCTGCGGCGCCTTCGGAGCCGCTGCCGCCGCCGGCCGCGTTTTCGGCTTCAATGCGGAACAGATCGCCGGCGCGTTTGGCACGGTGCTGAGCCAGGCCGCGGGCTCACTCGAATTTCTTGTCAACGGTGCCTGGACCAAGCGCTTTCAGGTCGGCTGGGCGGCAAGCAACGGGCTGATGGCGGCAACCCTGGTGCGTGAGGGTTTCAAAGGTGCGGCGCAGGCGTTTGAGGGGCCGCATGGATTTCTCAAGGCCTATGCGCCGAACCCGGTACCCGAGCGCGCCGTGCAGGACCTCGGCCAAGTGTTCGAGATCATGAACACCGCGGTGAAACCCTATCCGTCCTGCCGCTACGGCCATGCCAGCGTCGATGCGGCGCTGGCATTGCGCGCCGCCAACGACCTTCGCGCCGACGAGATCGAGAGCGTGCGCATCGGTTTGCCCCATGCCGGAATGCTGCTGATCGGCCAGCCGGCGGAGAAGAAACAGAACCCGCAGAACGTCGTCGATGGTCAATTTTCCGGCCCCTTCGTCGTGGCCTCAGCGCTGACCACCGGCGCGATGGGCTGGGACAGCTACCGGCTGCTGCAAGACCCGGCGATCCGCGCCATGATGCCACTCATCACCAGCGAGTTCGATGCCGAGATCGAGGCCGAATACCCGGGTAACATGTCGGGCAAGGTGACCATCCGCGCACGCGGCCGCGACTTCGTGCAGAAGGTGGTGATCCCCAAAGGTGAGCCCGACCACTTCCTTACCGAGGCGGAGCTGCGGGCCAAGTTCGCCGGGCTGACCGACGCGGTGCTCGGCAACGAGCGCGCGGCGCGGCTGGCCGACGGCGTGCTGGCGATCAACGATGTCGAAAAGATCGGGTCGCTGATAGGGCTGGCCACACCCCTGGCGGCGATGCGGTTGGCTGGAGAATAACGCGCATGCCAACCTTCACCGCCGGCTCGCTTTACGCTGTCACGCTCAGGATTGCCTCGGCCATGGGCAGCGAACCAGCCGAGGCGGCCGAGGTCGCAGATCACCTGGTGCGCGCCAACCTGGCCGGCCACGACAGCCACGGCGTCGGCATGATCCCCACATACGTGCGGCTACTGCATGGAAAACTGCTGGTGCCGAACCAGGAGTTGGAAACCGTGCTCGACGCCGGCGCGCTGCTGGTGCTGGACGCCAAGCGCGGCTACGGTCAACGCATGGCGGCCAACGCGGTTCGGCGCGCCATTGCCCGGGCGCGCGAGACCGGCGCCTGCGTGCTGGCGTTGCGCAACAGCGCCCATATCGGCCGCATCGGCACCTATGCCGAACTGGCCGCGAGCGCCGGCATGGCGTTCACCGCCTTTGTCAACGTGGCCGACCACCACTATGCGCAGGCGACCTGGGGTGCCGCCGAGGCCAGGCTCGGAACCAATCCTTTTTGCGCCGCGGTGCCGGGGCCGAACGGGGTCGCGGCGATGCTTGACATGGCAAGCACGACCATCGCGGGTGGCAAGGTGCGGGTTGCCTACAACACAGGAAAGCAGGTCCAGGAGGGCGCGCTGATCGACGCCGAGGGCCGGCCGACCACCGATCCCGCCGGTTTTACCCGCGACCGCACCAGCGCGTTGACGGCGTTCGGCAGGCACAAGGGCTCGGGCATGGCGATCATGGCCGAGCTGATGGTGACGGCGATCGCCGGCGGCCAGCGCGCCGACGAGACGCCCGAGGGCGGCGTCGTCAACTCGATGCTGGCAACGGTGATCGACACGTCCCGGCTGGGCGGCGTCGAGGCAGTCGGCCAGTCGGTGGCGGCAACGCGGGCACACATCACTTCTGCCCGCCCTGCCCCCGGTTTCTCCGAGGTGCTGATGCCGGGCGATCCCGAACGCAGGTATGCCGCGACCCGGCTGCAAAGCGGCATCGAGGTCGATGAGACGACCTGGTCGGAGGTTCGCGCTAGCGCGGCGTCGCTCGGCATCACCGAAGCCGAGATCGACGCCCTTGTTGCCGCCCCGGCGCCGGTTTAACTATCCAGGCAAGGACAGGTGGCCGAGCGGTTGAAGGCAGCGGTCTTGAAAACCGCCGAGCGTGTGAGCGTTCCGTGGGTTCGAATCCCACCCTGTCCGCCAGTAAAATAGGATAAGCACATAATTTAATTGATTATTCTTCGAGGAAACTTTGTACTACCCCCACCTCTACCCCTAATGTATGTACCGTCGGGCTGGTTTTACCGCCCCGCGCACGTAATCGCACGCGTCTCCCGATAGCCGGCCCATCCCTGGGGATTCGGTGTGGCTTGCCAAATCAGCGCTGCCCCCCGCCACCTCCCACACAGCACACGCACACAAACTCTGATCATTCGCATAGCGTCTCGTGGAGATCGGGTGGAATGGCCATTCCGATAGTTGCCGTGGTGGCGTACCGTGATTGGTTTGGCGACTTGCCGCAGCTGTCAGAATGCCCGCCAGCCCGCCGGTGAGTTCGCGATGGCATCAACCA
>JAYTTA010000512.1:0-3549 GCA_043745345.1 Acetobacteraceae bacterium
GGCTGATCATCGGTGTCACCGAGGGCGCGCAGGACGTCTCCTTCACCGAGATGTCGAGGTTGCAGGCCGAGGTTGGAGACGTCATTGGCGCCGATCCGGATGTCGCCAGCTATGCCTCCTCGGTCGGCGGCGGCTTTGCCGGCCAGACCGCCAACAATGGCCGGTTCTTCATTGGTTTGAAGCCGTTCGAGGAACGCCATTCGGGCGTGCAGCAGATCATCGCGCGCTTGCGAACCGCGGCGACCAAGGTCGCGGGCGTGAAACTGTTCATGCAGGCGGCTCAGGACATCAATGTTGGCGGCCGGTTGGCCCGCACCCAGTATCAATACACGCTGCAGGGCAGCGACCTTGACGAGCTCTATCAGTGGTCGCCGAAAATTCTCGCGCGCCTGCAGGCATTGCCGATGCTGCGCGATGTCGCCAGCGACCAGCAGGTTTCCGGCACCACCGCGATCCTGACCATCGACCGCGACCAGGCGGCGCGCTTCGGCATCCAGCCGCAGGTCATCGACGACACGCTGTACGACGCGTTCGGCCAGCGCCAGGTGACGCAGTTCTTCACCCAGCTCAACACCTACAAGCTGATCCTTGAGGTAACGCCCGAGCAGCAGGGCAGCCTCGACACGCTCGACAAGCTTTATGTCAAGTCCGGCGCCGGCCAGTCAGTGCCGCTATCGACGTTCGTCAAGGTCGATAGCAGTCCCGTACGGCCGCTACTGATCAGCCATCAGAGCCAGTTTCCGGCGGTGACGCTGTCGTTCAACCTGGCCCAGGGCGCGGCACTCGGCGCGGCCGTCGAGGCGATCAATTCGGAGATGGCGCGCATTGGTGCCCCGATCACCTTGCGCGGCACCTTCCAAGGCACCGCGCAGGCGTTCCAGACCTCGCTTGCCAGCCAGCCCTATCTGATCGCCGCCGCGCTGATTGCCGTCTACATCATTCTGGGCATCCTGTACGAGAGCTACATCCTGCCGCTGACGATCCTGTCCACCCTGCCCTCGGCCGGTGTCGGCGCGCTGCTGATGCTGATGGTAGCGGGCTTCGATCTGTCCGTCATAGCGCTGATTGGGATCATCCTGCTGATCGGCATCGTCAAGAAGAACGGCATCATGATGGTGGACTTCGCCATCACCGCCGAGCGACGCGACGGCAAATCGACGTTCGACGCGATCCGGGAAGCCTGCCTGCTGCGCTTCCGGCCGATCCTGATGACGACGATGGCGGCGTTGCTGTCGGGCCTGCCGTTGATGCTCGGAACCGGCGCCGGCTCGGAACTGCGCCGGCCTCTGGGCTTTGCCATGGTCGGCGGGCTGATCGTCAGTCAGGTGCTGACGCTGTACACGACGCCGGTGGTTTATCTGTATCTGTCACGATTGCAGCGCCGGCTTTCGTCCAAGCCGCGGCGGGTGCCAACTTTGGCCGATAAGCTTGGGGCGGCGGCGGATTAGCAAGGCCGCAATCTGAAGACAGCAGGACCGCCTCGCCCGGAGGCAACGCGGGAGGCCGAATTCCTGGACCTGGTCAGACAGGGCAGCGCCCGATTCAGAACCAAGCCGTGGGTCGTGGTCCCGCATCGACCGCGGACCGCCCGGTTTGACCAACTACTGCTGTAGTGACCGGGGCAACGGAACCTTTATTCCGGGACTGTGACGTTTTCCGGTCCTGTCCCGGCAGTGATTGTCGATCTGCCAAGCCTGGAAGGCTGCCAATGTTGTCGTGGCGGTGGCAGTGCGTCAGTGTGGATCCGACCTACCAGGAGCACCCGATGCAGATCAGCCTCGCCGGCCGCAACGCGCTGATCACCGGCGGCAGCAAGGGCCTCGGCCTCGCCATGGCGACGCGGTTTGCCGCCAGCGGCGCCAACGTGGTCATTCTCGCGCGCAATCCGGAAAACCTCGATCAGGCCCGGCGCACGATCGGCGCCACCGCGCAGGGTCGGATCGCGGCCTTCGCCTGCGACGTGTCGAAGGCGGAGGATGTGCGGCGCGGCTATGAGGCGGCGATGGCGGAGTTCGGCCGCATCGATATCCTGGTGAACAATGCCGGCATCTCGCGCGCCATGCCGTTCGGCGAGATCACCGACGAGATGTGGCAGGACGACCTTGACCTAAAGCTGTTCGCCGCCATCCGACTGTGCCGGTTGACGATGCCGCAGATGCAGGAACGGCGCTGGGGCCGGATCATCAACGTGCTCAACATCGGCGCCAAGGCACCGCGAGCCAACGGCGCGCCAACGGTGGTGTCACGCGCCGCGGGCATGGCGTTGACCAAGGTGCTGGCCGGCGAAGGCGCACCGTTCAACGTGCTGGTCAACGCGCTGCTGGTCGGCGTAATCGTCAGCGACCAGTGGGTGCGCCGCCACGACGCGCAGGTGGCGGACGGCGCCAACACCAGTTTTGAGGACTACGCGGCCAAGCTCGGCGCCAACGTTCCTCTGGGCCGCCTCGGCCGGGCCGAGGAGTTCGCCGCTATGGCGTGCCTGCTATGTTCAGAGGAAGGCGGCTATATCACCGGCACCGCCATCAATGTCGATGGCGGCGCATCGCCGGTGGTGTGATAAGCCAAGGCCGCATCAGCCTTGCTTTCGCGGCCTGGTTCTAAAGAAACACTTCGACGACTAAGGCGCATAGCGGGACGTCGAAAGCAGCCGTTCCGTATTGTGCCGCAATCGCGGCGGCAGCAGCCTGGGTCGCAGGCTGCAACCCATTCGGATCGAAAGCCTCGATTTCCGCACGCATGGGCGTCCCCTGGCATAAGCCGATGGCGGCTGCTTCGGCGGAGGCGACCGCGCCTTGTCGCGTGACGACGTCAATACGGCAGTCTTCGAGACCTGCCGCCAACAGATCGCGACGGATGGCTTCCGGATCGTTGTAGCCGTGCGGAGTACGTTCCAAGAACCAGGATCCATGCCGCGGGTAGCGGCTGGATAACCCCCGGAGTGTGGCAGCGACCAGAGGATTATCGGCAACGCTGGCCCAGCAGTTGAACAGCAATCTGCCACCTGACTTGAGAACGCGGCCGGCCTCGCGGAAAGCTGCCGGACGGTCAGGGAAGAACATCACGCCGAACTGGCAGACCACCGCATCAAATTCCCGATCCGCGAATGGCAAGGCCAGAGCGTCGGCCTGACGGAACCGAACCTGGTTCAGCCCCGGTTTGGCCGTAGCCAGGTCCAGCATCGCCTGATTTAGATCGGTGGCAACGATCTCGACACCGGGCAAGCTGGCCGCGAGCACCGCCGTGACTATTCCAGTGCCGGCGGCCGTCTCAAGCAGCTTCCCGGTGCGCAAGTCTGCGAGCCTGGCGGCGAGGTCGGCGGCGTAAGGCGCGAAAATTATTGGCCCGAGATAGTGGTCGTAAAGCTGGGGAATCGAGCCCGTGAAGATCGAGTCGTTTCTTGTCATGCCCTAATACTCCCGACAAAGCCGACGCCGCGTTACTGAATGGCTACCCCCATTGCCTCCCCAAACCGCCGCGCTGCCTCCAGCGTGTCGCCGTATTTTCGATGCGTCGCGGTATGCTGCGCACAGGCGAAAAGCAGCTGGTCGC
>JAYTTA010000513.1:0-3548 GCA_043745345.1 Acetobacteraceae bacterium
GAAATTTGTACCTTCTCGGCCCACAGCCTGACGCGCGACCCGCCATTCTCCCGTGTCGATCTGGTGTCTTGCCGCAACCTGCTGATCTACCTCGACAACGATCTGCAGGCGGCGGTGATCCCGGCCTTTCACTACGCGCTGGTGCCCAACGGCATCCTGCTGCTCGGCAAATCGGAGACGGTTTCCCGGTACGAGAACCTGTTCGCCGCCGTGGATCGTAGCCATCGTATCTTCCGCCGCCGCAACGTGCGTGGACCGCCACTGCGGATAACCGGGCAGCTGCCCATGCCGAACGATACCTCGGCGCCAGCCAAGTCGGCGCCAGTGCTGACGATCGCGCCCGGGGCGGCGGCCCGGATGAGCACCCGCGCCGGCGCGCGCATCCTGGAGCGCTTCGCGCCGGCCTTCGTCGTGGTCGGCACGGATGGTCAGATTCTGCAATACTCCAGCCGCATCGGTCGGTTCCTGGAGCCGGCGCCCGGCTCGCCCAGCCAGAACGTGCTGGTGATGGTGCGGCGCGGCCTGCGCTCTCACCTCGCCGAGGCGCTCAAGCAGGCGGTGTCGACCGGCCGGCTGGTCGAGACCGCTGCGGTTTCAATGACCCTGGCCGATGATGCAACCCACCGGGTCAGCCTGGCGGTGGAGCCGCTGGCTGGCCAGGGTGCGGCTCCGCACTACCTCGTGGTGTTCGTCGAGGCCGGTCCGAAACCCGAGGGCAGGGCCGAGCCGGCGCATTTCCAACAACCCGAGACCGGGTTCGATGCCCACCTCGAAGCCGAGCTGCGGGACACCCACGAGCAGCTTCAGGCGGTGACGGAGGAGCACGAGACGGCGCTCGAGGAGCTGCGCAGCGCCAATGAGGAGATGCATTCGGTCAACGAGGAGCTGCAATCGGCCAATGAGGAGCTGGAAACCTCGAAGGAGGAGATCCAGTCGATCAACGAGGAGCTGCAGACCGTCAACAGCCAGCTCGCCGGCAAGGTCGAGGAGCTCGACGTCCGCAACACCGACCTCAGGAACCTGTTCGAGAGTACCGAGGTCGCGACCGTGTTCCTCGATGCTCATTTGGTCGTGCGCAGATTTACACCCGCGGTCGCCAGTATCTACAATTTAATTCCCGGCGATGTTGGTCGGCCGCTGACCGACATTGTCAGCCGGCTGCGCTACTCCGGGCTACGCGACGACGTCCATCACGTGCTGGCGACCCTGGAGCCGCTCGACCGGCGGGTCGCGCGCGATGACGATTCCGCCCACTATTTGATGCGTATCCTGCCCTACCGCGCCCCTGAGAGCGCGGTGGACGGCACCATCGTCACCTTCGTCGATGTGACCAGCATCGTGCAGGCCGAGCAGCACCAGCGGCTGCTGGTCGACGAGCTCAACCACCGAGTCAAGAACATGTTGACCGTGGTGATCTCGCTGGCGACGCAGACCATCCGGCGTTCCGACACGATGGAGGAGTTCTCGGCCAACTACCTTGGCCGCATCCACGCGTTGACCGCCGCCTACTCGCTGCTCAGCCACGAGCACTGGCAGACCGTGCCGCTGCGCGACATTATTTTTGAGGAACTCAAACCGTTCATGGCGGCCGACGGGTCCAACATCCTGGTAAACGGTCCGCTGGTGCCGCTGCAATCGCGCGCCGCGCTGTCGTTCGGCATGGCAATCCACGAGCTCACCACCAACGCCGTGAAATACGGCGCGCTGTCGGTGCCTGATGGAAGCGTGAGCATCGACTGGCGGATCGAGACCGAACCGGATGGCGATCACCTGGTACTGGAATGGGCCGAGCGTGGCGGCCCGCCGGTGGTGGCGCCGCCGCGGCGCGGCTTCGGCCTGACCCTGATCGAGCGCGGCCTGCGACATGACATGGGCGCCGAGGTCAAGATGGAGTTCGCCCCCGACGGCGTGCGCGCACGGCTGCGCGCGCCGCTGCATGCGACCATTGCGCTGAGCGAGGGTGGCGCGCCGGGCGAAGGTAGAGCGCCGAGCGACGGGGGCCCTGCTCCCCAGGATGCATCCTGACGATGCTGTCCTCTGCCGGCCTGGCTGGGCTGCGCGTGCTTGTGGTCGAGGACGAGCTGCTGGTGGCGATGATGATCGAGGACCTGTTGTCGGACCACCGGTGCATAGTCGTCGGCCCCTTCGGACGAGTCCCGGCCGCCATGGCTGCCGCGCGCGCCGCGGAAATCGACCTCGCGGTGCTCGATGTCAACCTGGCCGGCGTTAAGATTTATCCGGTGGCGGAGGTTCTGGCAGCGCGTTCGATTCCGTTCCTGCTGCTGTCCGGTTATGGCGAGGCTGCCGTGCCGCATAACCATCCGGACTGGCGAGTATGCGGCAAGCCGTTCCGGTCCGAGCAGCTGGTGGCCATGCTGATCGAACAGTTCACGCGCCGTCTAGGACCGACCGCCTGAGGATTGGTCGCCTGAGGATTGGTCGTCGGGTGGAGAACCCGGCGTTCGAGAGTTAAGCGGCGTCAGCCGTCGCATACCGCCGGCAATGCTCAAGATAAGCGGCCTCATGTGCCGCCACCAACTCGACGACGCTGTTCCAAAGCCAGGAGGGCGCATCCAGGGATTTTGAGCGGTTGCGTTGCAGCTCGCCCTGCCATTTGGCCCTTTCGGAGGCATTTAGTTGGCGCGCGTGGCCGCGGCCGACGACGTCGGCCAGGAACTGCGCGACCTCCATCGCCTCGGCGCGGGAAAGCGCCTCGATTTCGAGCTTGAGGTCCTGGGGCAGCAATTCGCGTATGAACACGGCACGATCCTGCAGCCGGTCTGCCCGCATCCGGTCGCCCAGGAACGGCGACAGGGCGCGCGCACCGGCGATCACCCGTTCGGCGTTGTCGCGCGGCATCTCGCCGATGGCGCTGCGCGGTGCCGCGGCGGCGATCGCCTCCTTCACATCTATCAGGCAATGGCGTTCCTCGCGGCCGCTGCCGGCTGCGACCAGCACCGCAAGGCGCAGCCGGCCGAGCGAACTGCATCCCTTCCGCCAGTACGCCGCGTCCATGACCCGCACCGGGGCGTTGTCGTCGCGAGACCGCAATGAGGTGACCAGTTGCCGCAGGTCGTCCCCGGCGAACAGCGTCTCGACCGCCGCGCGTTCCTGCCGGGTAAGCGGCCAGAAGCGCTTGCCGAGCGGAATAGTCGGCTCAACGCCTTCAATCCGCTCGTCGGCCAGATGACGCCAGGAACGTTTCGCGGCCAGGCGCATGACCGAGGCGATGGTCTTCGGCATGTCGCTGCTGGCATCGAGCATCTTGCCCTGGGCATCCGGCGCGAATGCCGCCTCATAGCCGACGATCATTCGTTCCAGCATATGGGCGGTGGTGACGCCAGGCAGGTTCGAACCGCGTGCCGCCATCGCCAGCGACAGGCCGAGGCGGATCAGGTCGTGCGCCGGGTTGCCGATTACTGTCTGATCGAGGTCACGGATCTGGATCGCCAACGCACCGTCGGTGCTGGCGACGGGGCCCAGATTGCCGACATGGCAGTCGCCGCAGATCCAGACCTCCGGCCCCTCGGGCAGCACCAGGCTTGATT
>JAYTTA010000514.1:0-3546 GCA_043745345.1 Acetobacteraceae bacterium
GACCGTGCCGGTGAGCAGCCTGCCGTCGCGCGCCCATTTCTGTTTAGACTCAATCAGCTTATCGCGGATGACACCGGTCAGCTTTACTTCTTCGTCCAATAGATCCTCCAGTAAGGATGGGGCTCTGCCCCAAACCCCGCGAAGGGCCTGGGCCCTTTGAACCCATTACTTGTTTCGGAGCAACCTGGCCTTGTCGCGTTGCCAGTCCCGCGCGGCGATGGCGTGGCGCTTGTCCGACTTCTTGCGGCCCTCGCCCAGGCCCAGAAGCACTTTGGCGACACCGCGCTCGTTGAAGTGGATGTCCAGCGGCACAAGCGAATTTCCGTCGCGCGCGATCGCGCCCAGCAGCCGGTCGATCTGCACATGCTTGAGCAGCAGCTTGCGCGGCGCCCTGGGTTCGAAATGCGACAGCACGCCGCCCTGATATTCGGGGATGTAGACGTTGAACAGCCACATCTCGCCGTCGCGCTCGCCGGCCCAGGCCTCGGTGATGGTGGCCCGGCCCAGGCGTAGGCTTTTGACCTCGGGGCCCTTCAGCACCAGACCGGCCTCGACCGTCTCCTTGATCGTGTAGTCGAAACGCGCTTTTCGATTTTGCGAGGCGACCCCGTGCGAGATTAGCCCCTTCTTGAGCTTGGGTTCGGTCATGTCAGTTAAGCGGTCATATCAGTTAAGCGGGCATGTCAGTTGAGCAGACCCACCTCGGTCATCGCGGCGCGTACCCGCGCCCGGGTCGGCTCCAGGATCGGCGCCAGCGGCAGCCGGCAATGCTCCGAGGTCCGTCCGAGCAGGCTGGCCGCATACTTCACCGGGCCCGGACTGGTTTCCGAGAACAACGCGTCGTGCAGCGGCACCATTCGGTGCTGGATCGCGATCGCGTCGGCCACCCTCCCCTGCGCCCAGGCGACGTGCATCTCGCTGCAAAGCCTCGGCGCGATGTTCGCTGTCACGCTGATACAGCCCATGCCGCCGGCAGCGTAGAACGACAGCGCCGTGTGGTCCTCGCCGGAGAACTGTACGAAATCGTCGCCGCAGGCGATGCGGGTGTGCAATGGGCGCGCCAGGTTCGCGGTCGAGTCCTTCACGCCGATGATATTTCGATGTTTAGCCAGCCTTGCCATGGTCTCGACGTTCATGTCGACCACGCTGCGCGGCGGAATGTTGTAGATGAACATTGGCAGGTCGACCGCGTCGGCGATGGCGGAGAAATGCAGGAACATGCCCTCCTGCGTCGGCTTGTTGTAGTACGGCGTCACTACCAGCGTCGCATCCGCGCCGGCCTGCTTGGCGTGCCTGGCGAAATCCAGCGCCTCCGCCGTGCTGTTCGATCCGGCGCCAGCGATCACCGGAATACGACCGTGGGAGACCCCGACCGCGATCTCGACCACGCGCTTGTGCTCGGCGTGGCTGAGCGTCGGCGACTCGCCGGTCGTGCCGACCGGTACGATGCCGTGGGTGCCCTCGGCGATCTGCCATTCGACCAGGTCGGAAAACGCCTTCTCGTCCACGGATCCGTCCGGCCGCATCGGCGTGATCAGGGCGACGAAGGATCCTTTGAACATTGTCTTCTCCATACCGGCTGGCCCCGGTGCGGGTCCGGCCGATGCTGATTGCCCGGCCTCGCACGCCGGGGAACAAAAGTTAGGCGCGACCGTCATGCGCTGCAAGGCCGTTGCGGCGTAGGGTGGCGCATGGTTTCTCCGATGCATCGCGTTGCACTGCTCATGTTGCTCGTTGGCCTGATCCAGGCGCCGCCGGCATTTGGCCAGGCGAATGGAAATCCGATGGCGGCGATCCGCGCCGGGCACTGGAATGAGGCAACCCTGATCGCTGCTGGCCTGCCGGACGCCACGGCCATGAAGTTGGTCGCCTATTACAGGGTATCGGCCCCGGCCGGCGGGACGCTGCGCGATGTCGTTTCCTTCGTTGCGGCGAACCCCGATTGGCCGGCGCCGGGGCTTCTGGAGCGCCGCCGGCAGGAGGCGCTGGCCGCCGAGCCGGACGATAGCCAGGTTCTGGATGAATGTTCTCGTGCGGCGGTGACCTTGGACCAGGCGCTGGTGCGTTGCGCCGACGTGATGCGGACGATGGGCCGGATGGAGGATGCGGCCGGGATGGCCCGAAAAGCGTGGATCACGGGGTTTTCCAGCGTGTCGGATGAAACCGAATTCTTGGCACGGTGGGGTGGCATGCTCATTGACACGGACGAAGTCGGCAGGTTCGACACCCTGGTCTGGACCAACCCGGCCGCTGCGGACCTGCAGATCGCCCGCCTCGGGCCAAGATCCAGACCTGCGGCTGAAGCGTGGAGGGCGCTCCACCGTGACGATCCGGCTGCCGGCGCGATGGTCCGGGCGCTGGCCCCTGCCCCCCTCGATCCGGGGCTGATGCTGGAACAGGCGCGAAGCCTCCGTCGCTCTGGCCACGACGAGGCAGCGCTGACGCTTTGGCTGGCGGATGGTCAGGCGGCACAGGCGGCAATGGAAAAATTTCCGGCTCGGCTGGCCGGATTCTGGAACGAACGCCAGCGCCTGGCGCGGCAGCTACTACATTCCGGCAATGCCGCCGGTGCCTACAGCCTGGTCGCGGCGCCGGGAACCGGCAGCGCCGAGGCGATGGCCGAGGCCGGGTTTCTTGCCGGTTTCATCGCGCTGCGGCGGCTGGATCGGCCGGACTCGGCGATCGGCCACTTCGAGGCGTTGGCGCGAGCCTCGCATGGCATCATCACACGTGGCCGCGCTTACTACTGGCTTGGGCGGGCTCAAGCTGCGGCAGGGCGGGATCCAGGGCCTGCCTATCAGGAAGCCGCCGCCTTGCCGACCAGCTTCTACGGTCAGCTGGCTGCGGTCGCACTGGGTGAAGGACCGGCCGGCCTGGCGTTGCGCATCAACGCGTTGCGCGATCCGACATGGACCGATGGGCAGGCGCGCGCGTTCGAGGCCGACGAACTGGCCCATGCCGCTGGCCTATTGGTCAGCTGGGGTGAGCCCGGGCGTGCTGCAGCCTTCGTGCTGCGGCTGGATGAGCTGGCGCAGGAGCCAGGTGCCCAGTCGCTGGCGGCTGGGCTGGCTGCCCGGCTCGGCATGCCCAATGTCGGAATAATGATCGCGAGACGGATGGGCCGCGACGGCATCGCGCTGGCCGAGGCCGGATGGCCGGCGCCGGTGAGCCCGCCGGCCGAAGCCGTCAATCCTTCGGTGACGCTGGGATTGATCCGCCAGGAGAGCAGCTTCGACGCGGCGGCGGTCAGCGACAAGGGGGCACGCGGCCTGATGCAGCTGATGCCCGGCACCGCCGAGCCGGTGGCGAAGCGGTTGGGCCTGGCGTTCTCGCAAGCCGCGCTGACCGCCGATCCAGGCTTCAACATGCAGCTGGGCACAGCCTATCTGCGAACCATGCTGGACCGCTATGGCGGGTTCCTGCCGGTGGCGATCGCGGCCTACAATGCCGGGCCGACGCGGGTCGATACCTGGCGCGCCGAAAACGGTGATCCGGCTGGTGCGGAACAGATCAACCTGCTGGACTGGATCGAACTGGTGCCGTTGG
>JAYTTA010000515.1:0-3540 GCA_043745345.1 Acetobacteraceae bacterium
ATATCGAGATGCCGTCTTTTGGCGGGCGGTTGGGGACTGGAGGTTAGTGAGGATGGGGGCTCTCTCCACAGGTTATTTCACCTAGCTAAAGGCTGGTTCGTCACATTTGCCAATTATGACCCTGGCTACGCCACGGAAAGCACCCTTGGAATCGCCAAATGGCGCTGGGGGCAAAGAATGAAGTTGCCCAGTTATCGTGAACGACTTGCGGGCAAAGGCTCCGTGAGGGCGGCCTCCCGGTCGGCTTTGTGGGTCGTCGGTGAACAGCAGCCCAGGCCAGAACAAAGCCGTGCCGGGTTATTTCGGCCCTCAATGTAGCTGAAGCAGGCCATCCGGGCCTCTGTCTGTGACAGGAACCGGCGACGGCTCCGCAGCTCGGCCTCCAGCGTTCAGAAGAAGCTTTCGGCCATCGCGTCGTAACAGGCATTGCCGACCAAGCCCATCGACGGCTGGGCGCCGGCCGCGCCGTAGCGCTTGCTGAAGGCATAGACGTGTATTGGGCGGATTAAATTGGCCGTCGCAACACCGTGAGGCAGGGGATTGCGATGAATGCTCGGAAGCGGTGTCCGGGCTGCTTGTGCTCCTGTCGCAGCTGAGACAACTCGTCCTGTTCATCTGCCCAAACCCTGCGGGGCTATTCCCTCCGTAGGCACTCCAATTGATCGAAGCCGATCGATTGGAACCTTAGTCTGCTCCACCCCGGGCGCGACAATTAGAGAGACCAGAGGACGACTGCCCTTTGGCGGGGTCCAGGGGCAGAGCCCCTGGTCTTTGCTGTCAGCTCCGCGTCACAATGACTTCCGCATACTCCGAAGGCACACGCATGGTCCCGTCCGTCGATCGGTTGAAGCGAGCGACGAGGTCGCGCAGATCCGCTGTCAGCGCGAGTTGCCCCGCCGCATCCAGCGACAGGAACGCCTTGTGCACCGGCCCATAAAATGAGCGGAAAAGCTCGATGAAATGCTCTGGCGACGCATACCGGAACACGAATACGCGCTCGCTGACCGCAACCGTCCGCCCGCCAGCGCGGAAGGTTTCCTCCAGCCAAGCCCGGCTGCCCCACAGCGCGGGTGACAGCACGCCCGGCGGCGGCGGCACGTGGCGCCCGAGCGTCTTGAACAGCTGGCCGATGAACCCGTCCGACGTCCAGTTCGCCATGCCGATCCTGCCGCCCGCCCGGCACACTCGGATCATCTCAGCCGCCGCGCCCGCTTGGTTCGGCGCGAACATCACACCAAAAGTCGACACAACGGCGTCGAAGCGGCCGTCCTCGAATGGCAGCTGCTCCGCATCGGCGACCTGCCACGCGACCTCCAGCCCCTCCGCCTCCGCCCGCGCCCGGCCGCGCATCAGCAGCGCGTCCACGTAGTCGGTCGATGTGACAGCACACCCGCGGCGGGCGAAAGCGAGCGTCGCGTTGCCGTTGCCTGCCGCGACGTCAAGTACTTGGGCGCCGGTGGGCAGGTCCATCGCCTCGGCGAGTTGCTCGCCCGTGATCTGCAACGTGACGCCGATACGGGCATAGTCGCCGGATGCCCAGGCCGCATTCTGCTTGGACTTGATGGCAGCGTAGTTCGGCAGGGTCGCGATGGTGTCATCCATGATCTATCCTCCAGGGCCGCGGGTCGGAAACGCTTGGTCTCGTGCGCGGCCAACTGACGAGACGCTTGCTGTTATCCGCCCGCCGGTCGCCCGGCGCTTGGCGGCAAGCCGGGAACTACCCTGTCCGCAGCCGGGGATTCTTGGGGGATTGCCAAAGGGTGTGCTATTTTAAGCAAGCTCAGCCCGCATGTGAGGCCATGGTGCAATACCGATTCGCGGAATTCACCCTCGACGCGAGGAGATTTGAGCTGTGCGATGGCGGACAGGCCCGCCATGTCGAACCCTTGGTGTTTGATCTGCTGCTGTTCTTCGTGCGTAACGCGGGTCGGGTGACCGGGCGGGACGAGATCGTGAGCGAGGTCTGGGGTGGGCGCGCGGTCTCCGACGCCACCATCTCCAGTTGCGTCAAGGCCGCCCGCCGCGCACTTGGCGACACCGGAGATATCTCGCGCCATATCAGAACGATCCGCGGACGCGGGTTCGAGTTCACCGGCCAGGTCGAGGTTCTAAACGACGCGTTAGTTCCTGCGGAAGCCGGATCGCCGCCCAGACCCGACGCTCAGCCGGTCGCGCCGCACCGGCTGACGGAGGCCTCGTCGAAACCGGTTCTCGCTGTCCTGCCGTTCGCCAACCTCAGCGCCGAGACCGACGAGTATTTCGCCGACGGCCTGACCGAGGACATAATCACCAACCTGTCGCGGTTCCGCGATCTCCAGGTCATCGCCGGTGCCTCGACATTCCAATTCAAGGGCCGCGCGGTCGACATCGCGGAGCTGCGCGCCCGGCTGAACGCGGGGTATGTCGTGCAGGGCAGCGTGCGCCGCGCCGCTGGCCGCGTCCGCATCTCCGTGCAGTTCATCGACGCGGCGAACGGCCTGCAAATGTGGGGCGACCGCTACGATGGCGACATGGAAAACATCTTCGCGCTGCAGGACGAGGTGACACGAACCATCGCGGCGACGCTCGGCGTGAGAACCCAGGACGCGGCGCTACGGCGCGCGCTGACCAAGCGGCCCGCTGAGCTTGACGCCTACGACTGCCTGCTACGGGCACGCCGCTACACCTGGATGCTGAGTGCGGACATCCATGCCGAGGCCCGGGACCTGCTCGAACGCGCCGTTGAACTTGACCCGCTATCGTCCGACGCGCACGCGCTGTTAGCCAACGTCTACCTCGCCGAGCATCGGTTCGACATGAACCCCCGGCCCAACCCGATCGGCCGGGCGATGGTGCACGCGCTCGCCGCGACGCAGCTTGATCCGCAGAATGCCTACGCGCGATGCTGGCTGGCCATCGTCCACTTCTTCCGCGCCGAGAACGACAAGTTCGAGGCCGAGGCAGCGCGTGCGCTGGAGCTCAACCCCAACGATCCGGAAACGCTCGCCGATGTCGGCCATTACCTGGCTTTCATGGGAGAATTTGAGCGCGGCGTCGAACTGACCCGGCGCGCCCAGCGCCTCAATCCGCTGCATCCGGGATGGTACTATTTCAGCCTCGCGCGGCTGCATTTCAGCCGCGAACAATATCAGGAGACCATCGCGGACGTGCAACTCATGGGCCTGCCGCACTTCTACTGGACGCATCTCCTGGCCTGCGCCGCGCTCGGCCGGATGGGCAGCCCCGAGGCGGCGACATCGCTAGGCAGGATCATGGAAATAAAGCCCGACTTCTCGGCGCGCGCCGAGTTACGCAAGTGGAACGCCGCGCCGGACGATCTCGAACACATCATGAAAGGCCTACGAAGCGCCGGTTTGCAAGAATAACCGGGTCGCGTTGCGACTGGCATCCCGGATTTAACCAACCAGACCTAGAGAATAGCCTCAGCCACCACTCGCATCGCCTCTACCGAAGCTCCATTAAGCAACATCGTCCCAACCTGGTTATCCCCCGCCGCCTGCTTCCAGGCCGACAACCGATCCCGTATCCGATCCGCCGATC
>JAYTTA010000516.1:0-13274 GCA_043745345.1 Acetobacteraceae bacterium
CACGATGCCTGACGACGCCGACGCTAAATCCTACGTCAAGCTGACGGTCGCGCCCGACCCCGGGCTGGAGCTCACGCTCGATGCGATGGAGGCGGAGGAGGAGTTCGGCCGGCCGTTCCTGATCACGCTCGACATCAGCAGCAAGACCGCGAAGGCCGACCTCAACGCGCTGCTCGGCAGCTCGGTCACCGTGTCGCTGTCGCAGGAGGACGGCACCCAGCGCCATTTCAACGGCATCCTGGCGCGCTTCAGCTATGCCGGGCTGAGCGGCGGCGCCTATCGCTACCGGATGGAGCTGCGGCCCTGGATCTGGCTGCTATCGCAGGTACAGGACTGCAAAATCTACCAGAACCTGGCAGTGTGGGACATCATAACCGGCGTCTTCCGCGATGCCGGGTTCACCGATTTCGCTGATCGCCGGCAGAACCAGGCCGGATCAACCGTGCTGGTCTTCTGCGTGCAGTACCGGGAAAGCTCGCTCGATTTCGTGACCAGGTTGATGGAGGAGTACGGCCTGTACTACTTCGTCGAGCATTCCGATGGCCAGCACGTCATCGCCCTCGCCGACGATCCCAACTCCCACGCCTCGGCCGGCGACGCGATCCCATTCGTGCTTGACCAGACCGAATGGCGCACCGTGGAGGACCACATCTGGGACTGGTCGGGCGACGCACGCATCCGGCCGGGCGCCTATAGCCTGCGGGACTACAACTTCACCACCCCGGCCGCTGACCTCACCAGCAAGTCGACGATTGCCGGCGATTATCCGCACGGCTCAAGCGAGGTCTATGACTATCCGGGCGACTACGACACGACCGGCGTCGGCCAGACGCTGGTGTCGATCCGGATGCAGGAACGCGTGGCGTTCGGCCAGACCTATGGCGGCACCAGCAACTGCCGCCGGCTCGCGACCGGTCGCAAGTTCACGCTGTCGGATTTCCCCGAGGCGGCGTTGAACATCGAATACACGGTGATCCGCAGCCATTGCTCGATCTCCGTTGCCGAGGCGCTGTCGACCACCGCGGGCGAACTGATCGACACCTTCCGGTGCGTGCTCCAGGCGGTAGCCGGGACGGTCTCGTTCCGGCTGCCGCGGACCACGCCGCGTCCGAGCATAACCGGGCCGCAGACCGCCAAGGTCGTCGGCCAGTCGGGGCAGGAGATCACGACCGACCCGTATGGCCGCATCAAGGTCAAGTTTCCCTGGGACCGGATCGGTGTCGAGGACGAGAACGCGTCCTGCTGGATACGGGTTTCACAGGCCTGGGCGGGAACCGGCTGGGGTGCGATGTTCATCCCGCGCATCGGCCAGGAGGTCATCGTCGAGTTCCTGGAGGGCAACCCGGACCGCCCGATTATCACCGGCCAAGTCTACAACGCCGACGTCATTGTGCCCTATGCGCTGCCCGACAACGCCACCCGGTCCACCATCAAAAGCAATAGCAGCAAGGGCGGCGGCGGCTTCAACGAGCTGCGGTTCGAGGATAAGAAGGGTGACGAGGAGGTCTTTCTGCAGGCCCAGAAGGACCTCAACGTCGTCGTGCTGAACTCAGAAACCGTCAAGATTACCCAGAACACGACGACGACGGTCGACAAGGGCGACCGCAGTGTGACCGTGTCGGCGGGAAAGGATTCCCTGACCGTGACGCAGGGCAACCGTGAGGCCACAGTCTCGGCGGGCGAAGATACTCTCACCGTCACACAGGGTGACCACACCATCACGGTCACGGCGGGTAACAGTACCGTATCGGCCGGCACTTCGATCACGCTGAAGGTCGGCGCCAACAGCATCAAGATCGACAAGGTCGGCATTACCATCTCGGCGGCCAAGATCACCGTCACCGCCAACGGCCTGCTGGAGGCATCGGGCGCCACGACGAAGGTCGCCGGGACGGACAGTCTTATGCTCGACGGCGGCGCCTCCACGGTGCTCAAGGGCGCCCTGGTCGCGATCAACTAGTTTTGGGCAACTAGTTTTATGGATACCGATTTTGACGCGTTGCTGGAACGGGGCGCCGAACTGGCCGCCGACGCGCCGGTGCGGATCGAGGATTTTTCTACAGTAATGGCCGACGCAGTAGGCGCGCTCGCCGCCTTCATCTGCCTCGATCACGCCGCACCGCGGGCGTTGGCGGAGGCGGCGGTCGCCGAGCTCGATCGCCTGCTGCACGGCCAAATCAACCTGATCCTGCATCATCCGGACTTCCAGGCCGTCGAGGCGAGCTGGCGCGGGCTGCACTTCCTGGTCTCCGGCGCCGAAACCAACTCCCTTCTCAAGATCAAGGTGCTGGATATCGGCCAGCGCGAGCTGATCCGCACCCTGCGCAAATACCGCGGCACGGCGTGGGACCAGAGCCCGATATTCGCCAAGCTGTATGAGGAGGAATACGGTCAGCTCGGTGGCGAGCCGTTCGGCCTGCTGGTCGGCGACTACGAGTTCGATCACCACCCGGAGGCGGTGCAGCTGCTGTCGGACATGTCCAAGATCGCCGCCGCCGCCCACATGCCGTTCATTGCCGGCGCGGCGCCGAGCGTGATGCAGATGACCACCTGGCGCGAACTCGCCAACCCGCGTGACCTAACGCGCATCTTCGGCACCCCGGAATACGCCGCCTGGCGGTCGATGCGCGGGCACGAGGACACGCGCTATGTCGGCCTGTGCATGCCACGCTTTCTCGGCCGGCTGCCGTATGGCGCGCGCACCGACCCGCAGGACGGCTTCGCCTTCGAGGAGGAGGCGGATGACCCTGGTCTCGGCGCCTATCTGTGGATCAATGCCGCCTACGCGCTGGCGCTGAACGTCGTTCGCGCGTTCTCGCTGTACGGCTGGTGCACCCGCATCCGCGGCATCGACAGCGGCGGCATCGTCGAGGGCCTGATCTCGCACGGCTTCCCGTCCGCCGATGGCGACACCGATCTGCGCTGCGTGACCGAGGTGGCGCTGAGCGAGCGGCGCGAGGCGGAGCTGTCGCGCAGTGGCTTCATCCCGCTGCTGCACCGCAAGAACACGGGGTTCGCGGCCTTTGTCAGCGCGCAGTCGTTGCAGCAGCCAAGGGTCTACGACGATCCGGCAGCCACCGCCAACGCCATCCTGTCGGCGCGGCTGCCATATTTGTTCGCGACTTGCCGGTTCGCCCACTATCTGAAATGCATGGTCCGCGACAAGGTCGGCTCGACGATGTCGCGCGCGCAGCTGACCGAGTGGCTGGACAACTGGTTGATGGACTATATCGACGGCTCGCCGGAAAGCTCGTCGGAGGAGTGGAAAGCCTCGCATCCGCTGCAGGACGCGCGCGTCACGCTGCAGGCCCGCGACAACGCGCCCGGCCAGTACGAGGCGCACTTCTTCCTGCAGCCGCACTATCAGCTGGAGGGCATGAACGTGGCGCTGCGCCTCGTCTCCCGGATACCCTCTCAGTAACGTAACGGACGCCAGGGAAACATCATGGACAATGCCAAGACCGACCTGCTGATGCAGTTCCTGGTGACCCCGGGCGCGCCGGTTCCGGGCGGCTCCCAGGCGGCGATTCGGCCGTTGGATCGCCTGAGCCAGGGTTTCAAGCCCGGCGGCTATTTCGACCTCGAGAAGTTCAGCTTCGACATGGAGCTGAAGGATGACGAGGGCGACCAGACCGGTGGCGCCCAGACTGGTGGCGCCCAGACTGGTGGCGCCAAGGCGGCCGTGCCAAAAGTCGGCGGCGGCAAGTCGTTCATCGCCTGGCGGTCAGTCAAGCCCGGTGCCGATGAGCCCGACCTGCCCTACCGGTGCAAGCCGGCAGCGTTCTCGTTCTCCCGCAACATCGACGATGCCTCGCCGGTGCTGTTCAAGCACTGTGCGTCGAAGCTGAAGTTCACGGGGGCCGTGCTGATCAAGCGCGGGCACATGGACGACCAGAAGGGCGTGCTGACCTTCCTGCGGATGGAGTTCGTCGACGTCATGCTGACCAGCATCGACTGGTCCGACGGCGACGCGGTCAAGGAGAACTGCCGTTTTACCTTCAAGGACGTTCTGATCAAATATGTCAGGCGCAAGCAGGACGGAACGGTGGCATCGACCTGGCCGTGCGAATGGCATCAGGACCCACGCAAGCCGAATACCCTGTCCATCGTGTAGCAGGGCGGACGCGTGATCGGCGCAACGGGTTAGAGAGGCGGCGGCATGGCGTCCAAGGACAGCAGCGACATACTGATGAAGGTCGTGCGGCACGGAACGACCCTGATGGCGGAGGCGAGCACGGTGTTCGCTCCCGATCAGAACAACACGGCGATTGGCAGCGGATTCGAGCCGGGCCGGTTCTTCGAGGTGACGGATTTCAGCTTCAACCTGGGTGCCTCGGCGTCAGAGGCGCGCAAGCTGAGCAAGCAGGAGATCGAGGAATACACCAAGAAATACGGTGCGCCGCCACCCGCGTCACAACCGGCTCAGAGCACGGAAAGCAAGGTCGTCGACATCCAGCCGGTCACCTTCTCGCGGCAGATGGACATCGCCTCGACCGTAATGTTCCTGGCGATGACGACCGCCGAGACGCTCGATTCGATCTCGATCATCAAGCGCAAGGGCGCCGGCAGCCCGAACTCGGGAGAGATCTACCTGCGCATCGACTTCACCAAGGCGCTGCTGATCGGCATGGACTGGGAAGACGACGATCAGTTCGTCCAGGAGAAGTGGAAGTTCATCTGCCGCAAGGTCGATATGCGGTATCGTTCGCAAAAGAGCGACGGCACCCTTGGCCCGGTTATCTCCGGTAGCTGGTCGATGATCGCCTAGCGGGGACCAAAAGATTTCGGCTGCAAGCTGTGGTTTCGGCCGGAAGCGGTCGGGGGTCTTTCCTGCTTGGTTTTTTGATCACATCGACACTATCATCGCCCTGGATCATCGTTACCCTGGGGCCGGCCATGCCGACCTGTGCCAATTTTACAGGAACCCGCCATGCCCATCGTGCTGACGCTGAACAAGGCGCGCAGCCCCTCCGCTCGCCAGAGCGAAAGCCGCACGCTCGATCGCGGCAGCCTGTCGATCGGACGCGGCCCGGCCAACGATTGGGTGCTGCAGGACCCGTCGCAGCATCTGTCCAAGGCGCATTGCGTTATCGCCTCGACGCCCGGCGGCTACGTGCTGACCGACCTCAGCAGCAACGGTGTGTTCGTCAACGGTTCTGGCACGCGCTTAGCGAAGGACGCTCGGGTGGCGTTGGCCGACGGCGACGAATTCCTTCTCGGCGACTATGTAATGCGGGTGAACGAGGTCGAAGCGCTGTCGGCCCGCAACGTGACGGAAAGTGCCGCAATTCCGCGACGCGGCACGGCGCCGACGCCCGCCGACGATGACCCGTTCGGGCTGGCGGATTTCCTGACGCCAGCGCAGGAGAAGCCGGCGCTGAAAGATCTGAAGCCGTTGAAACCCGTCGCGGCTCAGCGCTTCGATCCGTTTGGCCGCGACGTGGACAGCCGCGACGACCCTTTCGGCGACGTGGCGTTGGACCCGATACGCGCTGCTCCACCTGCCGCCCGACCGTTCGGCGAGGCGATGCCGGCGGCGCCGCGGCCGCGTGATACGTTCGACGCGCCCGCGCAGCGCCAGGCTGACCGGTTCGGTTACGACGACATGTTTCAGGGCGCCGCACCGGCCGAGACCTGGACTGGGCCATCGCAGCCCGACAATGTCGATGCCGCCGCGCAGGCGATGCTGCCGCCGAAAGTCCTGGCGATGCCAAGCATGGACGACTGGGACGACCTGTTGGGCGACACGCCGCCTGGTGTGATCGTGCCGCCCGCGGCTGTCGTTCGTCCGGACCCGGTTTCATCGCCAGTTTTAGTAATCCCAGCCCCAGTCTCAATCCCAGCCTCAGCCTTGCCCGCTCCAGCAGTGCCCGCGATCGCCGAAATGCCGGCCACCGGTGGTATCAGCGCCGCCCAGCTGCTCGCGGCCTTTCTCGACGGCGCAGGCGTGCCGCGCCTGGACGTCAAGGCGACCGATCCCGAGGCCTATTTCCGCATGGTCGGCGAACTGTTCGGCACCATGGTCGAAAGCGTGCGCGACGTGCTGATGTCGCGCGCCGCCACCAAGGGCGAGTTCGGCGTCGAGCGGACCATGCTGCGCTCACGCGACAACAACGCGCTGAAATTCTCGGTGACCCCCGCCGACGCGGTGGCGGCGCTGCTGCAGCCCGGTCGCCCCGGCTACATGCCACCCGCCCGCGCCACCAAGGAGGCGTTCGACGACATCCGTTCGCACCAGATCGCGGTGATGGCCGGCGTCCAGGCCGCCCTCTTCCATCTGCTAAGGACCTTCGACCCGGCGGCGCTGGAAGCACGGCTGCAGAAGGGCTCGCGGATCGCCAGCCTGATCCCAGGTGCGCGCGAGGCCAGGCTGTGGGAGGCGTTCCGCGCCACCTACAAGGAGATCGCGCGCGACGCCGACGCCGATTTCCAGCAGGTCTTCGGCCGCGAGTTCTCCAACGCCTACAACGAGCAGATCCGCGCCGCGGGCGGCCAGTCGTGACCGGTCTGCCGGCGGCGAAACAATGAGTCAGGTTTATATGCAACTTCCTTTGGTAACACGCGGATCGGCGTCGTCCGTACTCTTCGCCGCTGCGCTGGCTGCGTTGCTGGCGGCGTGTGGGGGACCGACGCCACCGCCGCCGCCAACCGTGGTGAATGCGACGTTCACCGCCGCCAAGGATGTGAACGCCGATGCGGGCGGTACCGGCGCGCCGATCGCCGTCCGCGTCTACCAGCTCGCCTCGGCGACGGCGTTCCAAGCCAGCACCTTCTTCCCGCTGTATGAAAAGGACACGGCGACGCTCAAGGACGACCTGGTCAAGCGCGAAGACCTTCTTCTGGCGCCGGGCCAGTCCCGCACCCTGACACTGACGCCCGACGACCGCGTCCATGCCATTGGGGTGTTCGCGGGCTACCGCGACTACGAGCACGTTGCCTGGAACCGCAGCGTGGATTTGCCGGCGCACGAGACCAGCAAGCTGACCCTGACCGCCGGCCGTGGCGGGCTGGAACTGGCGATCGAACCGGCCAAGGTGCCGGGCAGCTGACGCATCCGGCGCAGGAGAGGACATGAGCGACGACCCGTTTGCCGACCTGCCGGACAGCGACCGGACCATCGTGCGGCCAAGCCCGGGCGGCCGCAAATCCGCGGCCGCGCCCCAGGCCGCGGCACCTTCCGACGGCACCCTGCGCGGCCTCGACGCCACCTTGCCACTGGTCGGCGTCAATGCCCTCGTCAAGGCCGCATCGCCCCTACTGGCCGCCGCGATCCGGTTGCGCGGGCGCATGCAGATGCCCGATCCGGACGGCCTGCGCCGCCGCATCGCCGATGCGGTGCGCCAGTTCGAGGAGCGCGCGCTGGCGACGGGGCTCGACACGAGGTCGCTCCGCGCCGCACGCTATGCGCTGTGCGCGACGATTGACGACCTGGTGCTGTCGACGCCCTGGGGCAGCCATAGCGGCTGGACGGCTCAAAGCCTGACCAGCCTCTTCCACAACGAAGTTTCCGGTGGGGAACGCTTTTTCGAGATCCTCGAACAGATGGAGCGCGAGCTCGGCCGTCATGGCGAGGTCGTCGAGCTGATGTACCTGTGCCTTTCGCTCGGCTTCGAGGGCAAGTACCGCATCCTGCCGCGCGGTGCCGCGACCCTGGCCGAGTTCCGCGAAAACCTGTTCCGCACCCTGCGCCAGCGCCGCGCCGAGTACGAGCGCGAGTTGTCGCCGCACTGGCGCGGCGCTGGTGCAGGGTTCAAGCCGCTGAAGGCCCGCATCCCGCCCTGGGTGGTTGGCAGCGCCGCGGCGGCGGTCGCCGCGATGATCTACCTTGGCTACAACCTGCTGCTGGCCGGCATCTCGGACGACACCTACGCCCGGCTGGGCGCGCTGCCGCCGACCGGGCCGCTGATGATCGTGCGCGCCGCCGCCGCGATACCGCCGCCGCCGCCGCCGCCCGCGGTGATGGCGGCGACCAGCCTCGGCTCGCGCCTGCGCACGTTTCTGGCGCCGGAAATCCAGCAGGGCCTCGTCACCGTGCTGGAGGATGGCCAGACCGTCACCATCCGCATCGCCAACCGCAACATGTTCGGCTCCGGCGAGGCGACGCTAAACACCGGCTACCTGCCTTTGCTGGAGCGCATCGGCAGCGCTCTGCAGGACGAGGCCGGACAGGTCCTGGTGGTCGGCCACACCGACAACCAGCCGATCCGCACGCTGCGCTTCCCGTCGAACTGGCAGCTGTCGCAATCGCGCGCCGACACCGTCAGCCGGATGATCGCTGCCAGGTTGTCGGCCCCCGCCCGGGTACGCGCGGAGGGCCGGGCCGACAACGAGCCGGTTGCCGTCAACACGACGCCCGACGGCCGCCAGCAGAACCGCCGGACCGACATCGTGCTGATCAAGCCGGCGTCTCCGCCATAATGTTGTCCACGAGGCTGCCATGAAGAAGATCTCCGGCTTCCTGTTTTCGACGTGGTTCCTGTCAGGCCTGGGCGTCGCGCTGCTGTGTGTTCTGATCTATTTCTTCGGTCCGGTGCTCGGCTTCGGCGAGCGCCATCCGCTGGACGACGCGCTGCCGCGCGAGGTGCTGATCGGTGTGCTCGTCTTCGTCTGGCTGACGGTGAACCTTAACCAGACACGCCGGGCGCGGGCACGTGACCGCGCGCTGATCGCTGACCTGACCGTACCGCCGCCCGACCCCGACGCCACCGCCTCGGCCGAGGAGCTGGCGCTGCTGTCCGACCGGCTGCGCGAAGCCTTGCTGGCCCTGCGCGGCGCAAAGGGCAAAAGATTCGGCCGCAGCCATCTGTATGAGCTGCCGTGGTACATGTTTATCGGTCCGCCCGGCGCCGGCAAGACCACGGCTTTGGTCAACTCCGGCCTCAAATTCCCGCTGGAGGACAGCGGCAAGGGCGCCAACGGTATCCGCGGCGTTGGCGGCACCCGCAACTGCGACTGGTGGTTCACCGAGCAGGCGGTGCTGATCGACACCGCCGGCCGCTACACGACGCAGGACAGCCAGTCGGCAGTAGACAGTGCCGCCTGGCTCGGCTTCCTCAATCTGCTGAAGACGCATCGCCGCCGCCAGCCGATCAACGGCGTGTTGATCTCGATCAGCCTGTCCGATCTGGCGCTGTTGTCCGAGGACGACCGGCTTGCCCATGCCCGCACCATCAAGCAGCGCATCCGTGAGCTGCACGACCGGTTCGCGGTGCGCTTCCCGATCTACGTCTTGTTCACCAAGGCGGACCTGATCGCGGGGTTCGTCGAGTTCTTCTCCAACCTCGGCAAGGAGGAGCGCGAGCAAGTCTGGGGCATGACCTTCCCGATCGATGACGGCAAGCTCGACGGCGGCGCCGTGGCGGGGTTCCCGGCCGAGTTCGACCTGCTGATCGACCGCCTCAACGACCGGCTGCTGGAACGCATGCAGCAGGAGCCGGATGTCGGTAACCGCAGCCTGATCTACGGCTTCCCGCAGCAGGTCGCCTCGTTGCGTGATGTCGCGCAGACCTTTCTTGACGAGATCTTTCGCCCGAGCCGGCTGGAGACCCGGCCGCTGCTGCGCGGCATCTACTTGACCAGCGGCACCCAGAACGGCACCCCCATCGACCGCCTGCTGGGCGCGATCTCGGGGCAGTTCGGATTGCAGCGCCAGGCCGTCACCGCGTTCAGCGGCACCGGGCGCAGCTACTTCCTGCAGCGCATGATGCAGGAAGTAGTGTTCGACGAGGCCGGGATTGTTTCATCCGATGCCAGGTTGGAACGCCGCCAGATGCTGATCCGGCGCGGCGCCTACGCCGCCGCGGCCTGCGTGCTGGTGCTGCTGACGGCGGCGTGGACAATCAGTTTTATTGGCAACCAGGGCCTGATCGTGGCGATGAACGAGCGGGCCAGCGTTTATGACGGCCAGTACAGGGAACTGGCCCGAACCGGCGGTGGCGATACTGCGCTGCCGCCGATCCTGCCTGCGCTCGCCACCCTGCGCACCTTGCCCGGTGGCTATCTCGATCGGGCGGCGACGGCGTCCTGGACATTGGGTTTCGGGCTGTCGCAGGGCCGCAAGCTCGGCACGCAGGCGGCCAACGCCTATAACCGGGCGCTGAACGCGTTGCTGCTGCCGCGGCTGCTGGCCCGGCTCGAGGTCCAGATGCAGGCCAACATGGCCAACGCCGATTTCCTGTATCAGGCGCTGAAGGTCTACCTGATCCTCGGCCGCCAGGGGCCGGTCGATGCGCTGCTGGTCACCGCCTGGATGACGGCTGACATCGCCGCTGCCTATCCAGGCGACGCCCAGGCCGCGGCGCGCGAGGCGCTGGCCGGGCACGTCGCGGCACTGATCGAGCGGCCGGTGACCGAAGTGCCGCTGAACGGGCCACTCATCGAGCAAGTACGCGTCGTGCTGCGCCGCACGCCGCTGGGCCAGCGCAGCTACGCGCGCATCCTTGACAGTGAGGAGGCCAAGGCGCTGCCGATGTGGCGCTACGCCGACCATGCCGGCGCCGCCGCCGGCAACGTGCTGCTGCTGCGCTCCGGCCAGCCGCTGACCGCCGGGGTTGCCGGCATCTACACCTGGGCCGGCTACCATGAGACGCTGACCAGGCTGTTGCCGGAGGTTACTTCCGACGTCGCCGAGGATAGCTGGGTGCTCGGCCGGCAGGACCGCGTCGGCACCAATGCTAAGCAGGTCGAGGCGCTGCGGCGCGACGTGGTCGGGCTCTATCTGGATGACTACGTGCGCCGGTGGGACACTGCTATCGCCGACGTTGGGATCAAGCCGTTCAAGTCGATGACCGACGGGCTGGACGAGCTTAACACGCTGTCGGGCCCGAACTCGCCGTTGCGCAACGTGTTCCAGGCCTTCGACGCCGAGACCCAGCTGACGCGCGAAACCCAGGATAACCGTCTGGAGGGCGCCACCGTCAAGGCATTGGGCCCGGAAGCGCAGAAAGAGCTGACGCGCCAGACCAACCTGCGCCAGCGCCGTATCGGCGCGCTGCTGGGCTCGGTGTTCACCTCGGCGCCCGTGGTCGACCCGGCGCAACGCGTCGACGAGCATTTCCGCTGGCTGCACGACTTCGTCGGCATGCCGGACAAGCCAAGCCAGCTGGAGGCAGTGCTGGCGAAGATGCTGCAGATCTACACTAGCTTCAGCCAGGTCGCGGCATCGCCCAACGCCGCGGCGGCGTTGCTCGGGGCGGCCAGCGGCAACTCCGGCGCTAGCCTGTCGCAGCAGCTCGACACCTTGGGCAAAGGCCTGCCGGCGGCGGTGCAGCCGATGGTGCGCACGGTGTCGCAAAGCAGCAGCGCGGTCACTACCACCGGCGCCAAGCAGCAGATTCAGGACGCCTGGGCGGCCAAGGTCGCGCCCCTGTGCCAGGCGGCGCTGACCAACCGCTACCCTTTCGTCTCGGCCAGCCCGACCGATGTGCCGATGGACGATTTCGTGCGGCTGATGGCGCCGGGCGGGTTGATCGACGGGTTCTTCAACGACACGCTGAAGCCGTTCGTCGACACGACGCAGACGCCGTGGAAGTGGAACTCGGTCGAGAACAGCCAGTTGGGGCTGGCCGCGAACACGCTCACGCAGCTGGAGCTGGCGGCGCAGATACGCAACGCCCTGTTCGCCGGCGGCGGCTCTGCGGTCGCGGTCAAATTCGAGATCACGCCGACTGCGCTTGACAGCCAGATTGGCTCGGTGATCCTGGACCTGGACGGGCAGGAGGTGAGCTACAGCCATGGCCCGATGCAGCCGACCCGGGTGCAGTGGCCAGGCCCGGCCGGGCGCAACCAAGTCCGGCTGACATTTAGCCCGATCGCGGGGTCCTCGGTGGCGACCGTGAAGGAAGGACCATGGGCGCTGTTCCGGCTGCTCGACGGAGCCAAGGTGGCCGTCGCCGGTCAGTCCGACCGGCTGGCCGTGATCTTCGCCGGCGGTGGCGGCACGGCGGGTTTCCTGATCGCCGCGAACAGCGTCGTCAACCCGTTCACCCTGCCGGCGCTGCACCAGTTCCGCTGCCCGGCGGCGCTGTAGCGGCGCGCGTGCCGACATCGGTAAGCGCTGAGGCGGCATCGCAACCGCTGTTGCAGGGCGACGTCCGGACCAGCCCGGGGCCCAGCAGCCTGACCAGGGCCAACACCGGCGAACCTGTGACGAGGAGCGGGATTTGATCGAATGCCGGCACTTTCCACGGCAGGGCCAGCTCAGGCAAGCGTCTTGCCACTGCAACCACGGCCGGGCTGGCGAGCAGGCTAGGACTCGGCTGGCGTGGCGGTGCGACCAGCAAGCCGTCGGGCGTGGTCTGCACCGCCTTCGGCAGCGCCGCCGCCGCGGCCAGGACCTTGTCGTCGACCAGCGCTTTTATCGCCGCGATGGATTGCTTTCGGGGATCAAACCCCAAGCTGCGTTCAAGACGATGGATGGCGGAGGCGCGGGCGACCAGCCGCTGCACCGCGACTGTATCGTCGAGCGGCGGCAGCCGCACCGCGCGCAACGCGCGCACGCGCTCGGCGATGACGGCGAGGGCCGCGGGATCGGCCAAGTCGATGCCGAGCAGCTGGCCGATCGCGATCCAAGGGGCAAGCCCTTTCAGCTTGGCCAAGAAAGGTCGCCACGGGGCGACCGGCGTCTCCTTGAGTGCCTCCGGCTCGAACACATCCGCCGCGGCGGCGATGCGAACCGCATCGGCCTGATCATTGAGCGTGGAAACATCGCTCCACGGCTGGTCGTCATCGGCCAGCTGGCGCAGCGCGGCAGTACGCCGGTTCAAGGTGGCGATGGTGCGCGTGAGGCTGCGCAGACCTGCGGGATCGGCGGGATCGAGGTCCAGCAAGGAAGCGCATTGCTCGCCTGCCTGGATGACGGCGCAAAGCACGGCGATGGCGGCAGGCGGCAGCGGCGGTGGCGGCAGTTCGAGTTCCAGCCAGTCGGAATTCGGCTGCCACGGCTCGGCCGGCAACCAACGGATGGCCAGCCATTGACTTGCCGCAACGACCAGGTCGGCGGCCTGTGTGGCCTGGGCTGTCGGGGCGGCCAACGGGCGTTCATCCCGCTCCTCCGCCACGGCTGGTTTCCGGTCCAGCAGATCGGTGACGGCCTGCGCGCAGAAACATCCCATTTTCCACCCCCCGGCTGCCATGTTAGTCGATACGCCGACAAAGCGAAATTGGCGCGACGGATCGTATCATGACGAATGGATCGAGGACGGGCGAGTTGAAGTTCCAGTTCCAGTCGGTAGCGTGCAGCCACCCCGGCCTTGTGCGGCGCCACAACGAAGATG
>JAYTTA010000517.1:0-3531 GCA_043745345.1 Acetobacteraceae bacterium
AGGGCGGCGCCCGAGTACGGCCTGGACCCCTCCACCATCGCGGGCGCCGAGAAGCTCAACCAGATCATCAACCGCCAAGCCCAGATCATTGCCTATAACGACGACTACCGGGTCATGTCGTTCGCCGTGGTTCCGCCCCTGCTACTGCTGATGCTGATGCGGCGGCCGAACACACGCAGGCTGGAACAGGCCGTCGCCGCCACCCGTGACTAGCCCAATTTTTGGCCCGCCTG
This sequence comes from Acetobacteraceae bacterium, assembly GCA_043745345.1. GTDB lineage: Bacteria > Pseudomonadota > Alphaproteobacteria > Acetobacterales > Acetobacteraceae > PALSA-911. The sequence continues at coordinate 234 of JAYTTA010000517.1, forward strand.
GTTGTATGGAGAACTTTCTGTTCCCTGCTTGATTGTTGATCGGGTGTGAATGCCGGCGCCGAATTGTCGGCCTCCATCAACAAGGAGAGTGTGCCGTGGGCCGCGGCATCCTGCTTTGGCTGCTGGGAATACCCATTCCGATCATTACCCTGCTCGCGCTGTTCTGGCACTGACCAGAATATGGCATTGACCAGGATAGGAATACGAACATGAGCGGGTCCTCGATAACCAGCCGCGCCGGCGTCCAGGCCAGGACGGGCGACACGGTGGTGCACGCCACGACGGAGCCATCCAGTTCCGCGGGCGCCTGGTCGTCGATCCTGGCCAGCGCTAGGACCAAAAAACCTCCGTCCAAAGCAGCAAGCCCCTAGTAAGTTGGATTTGGGGCCGCTATCCCTGGCAGGCTCGGCTCCGGTGGGTCCAGCCACAGTCCGGCTTTCCGACCAAGGTCGCAGACCCTGCTAATGAAATCCCTGGAAAGACTGATAGAACTCATCCTCGTCGCCAGCCGATGGGTGCTAGCGGTGTTCTATCTGGGCCTCGTTGGCGCCCTGGTGCTCTACGCCGTCGCCTTCCTGGCCAAGTTCCGCGACCTCGCCATGAACATCTTCGCGCTGAGCGCAACCGACACCATACTGGCGATGCTGAGCCTGATCGATGCCAGCTTGGTCGCCTCGCTGCTGTTTACGGTGTTGTTGTCCGGCTACGTCAACTTCGTCAGCCCACTGGACGAGGGCCATGAGGCGCCCGGCTGGGTCGGCAAGCTCGATAGCGGAACGCTGAAGGTCAAGCTGGCCGCATCGATCGTCGCGATCTCGTCGATCCACTTGTTGCAGGTGTTTCTCAACGTCGAGCATTTTGCCAATGACAAGATCTTGTGGCTAACCGTACTTCACATCACGTTCCTCGCCTCGGCCTTCCTGCTTGCGGCGCTCGACCGGATGAGTGGGCCGGGCAAGAAGGCCTGACCGAAACCGCGTGGATCCTTTTCGATGTTGCGACTGAACGAGCTTAGGCTGCCCCTGCAGCACGGTGATGCCGAGTTGGCGGATGCCGCCCTGCAGCGTCTGGCAATCGCGCCTGAGGACTTGCTCGGGTTCACCGTGCATCGCCGGGCGGTCGACGCGCGCAAGAAATCCCGGATTATCCTGACCTATTCGCTCGATATCGACGTGCGCGACGAAGCCGCAGTGCTGGCGAAGCTATCTGGCGATGCCAACCTGACCGCAGCGCCCGATACCGGCTACCGATTCGTGACATCGCCGAGCCGTGGCCGTGCAGCATTGGAAAACCGTCCGGTCGTGATCGGCACCGGACCATGCGGCCTGTTCGCCGGCTTGATCCTGGCGCAGATGGGATTGCGGCCGATCCTGCTCGACCGCGGCCAGGTGGTGCGCCAGCGTACCCGGGATACCTGGGATCTGTGGCGCCGGTCGGTGCTGCACCCGGAATCCAACGTCCAATACGGCGAGGGCGGCGCCGGTACTTTTTCCGATGGCAAGCTCTACAGCCAAATTCGCGATACCGGCCACCGTGGCCGCAAGGTGCTTTCCGAATTTGTCGCGGCCGGCGCGCCAGCCGAGATACTGCACGTCGCCAAACCTCATATCGGCACCTTTCGACTGGTTGGCATCGTCGAGCAGATCCGCGCCACGATCGAGGGGCTGGGTGGAGAGTACCGTTTCGGCAGCAAGGTTTCTGACATCGACATTTTCGTTTCGCAATCGGGCCACCGCCAGGTGCGAGGGGTACATGTCGAGAACGGTGGCTATATCGCGACCGGGCACGTCGTGCTGGCAATCGGTCACAGCGCGCGCGACACCTTCGCGATGCTGGCGGAGAGAGGCGTGCGGATCGACGCCAAGCCGTTCTCGGTCGGCTTTCGCATCGAGCATCCGCAATCACTGATCGATCGATGCCGGTGGGGTGAGGCTGCCGGCCACCCGATCCTCGGTGCCGCCGACTACAAGCTGGTGCACCACGCCAGCAACGGCCGGTCGGTCTACAGCTTCTGCATGTGCCCGGGCGGCACCGTGGTCGCGGCGGCCTCCGAACTCGGCGGCGTCGTCACCAACGGCATGAGCCAGTATTCGCGCAATGAGCGCAACGCCAACGCTGGCATCGTCGTCGGCATCACCGAGGCGGACTATCCCGGCCACCCGCTGGCGGGGGTCGAGTTCCAGCGCCATTGGGAACGTCAGGCCTACCTTGCCGGCGGCGAGACCTACGCCGCCCCGGGCCAAAGGGTCGGAGATTTCCTGGCCGGTGTGGCTTCGACCGGGTTCGGCACGGTGATGCCGTCATACCGTCCGGCGGTGCGGCCGACAGACCTTTCCACCTGCCTGCCCAACTACGCGATCGCCGCGATCCGGGAGGCGCTGCCGGCGTTCGAGCGCCAGATCCCGGGGTTCTCGATGGCCGATGCGGTGTTGACCGGGGTCGAGACCAGAACCTCCTCGCCAATCCGTATTTTCCGTAACGAGGTGTTCGAGAGCGCCAACACCACCGGTCTGTATCCGGCCGGGGAGGGCGCGGGCTATGCCGGCGGGATACTCTCCGCGGGTGTCGACGGGATCAAGGTCGCCGAGGCGGTGGCGCTTAGCCTATCGCGGCTCACTGCGGCGACGGCGTAAACGGGCCGTTCCGCCAGCACGGAAATTGCGCGGGATGCTACCGTGACCGAGTCCGTGCTGATGGTTTTCACATCGGCCATATCGTTCGCGCTGTCGGCCAGCAAGTGCCAGGCAAAGCCGTCGCGCGGCTCCGGCAGCTGGAATATCTCGGCCAGCAATCCGGCGTTGAGCACCAGCGCTACCCGATCGGCCGGCTTGCTCTCAGCGTCTGTGGCGGCAAACACCGCCATCAGCGTGCGCCCGGCATGCCATAGATCCTGGTCCGGGATCTGGCCATCCGGCCGACGCCATTCGACATCGGCAAGCAGGCTTTTCTCCGACGCTGTGCCAGTAAGAAAACGATCGTCTGAAAATCCCGGATGGTCGCGACGGATACCGGCGATTCGGGCGGTCCAGGCAACCAGCCCCGCATTCGCGCTGGCCCAGTCGATCCATGTCGAAGCGTTGTCCTGCGCATAGGCGTTGTTGTTGCCGCCCTGAGTCTGACCTAGTTCCGAGCCCATCGCCAGCATCGGCGTGCCGCGGGCGAGCAGTAGGATGGCCAGCAAAGCGCGCTGGTCGCGCAGCCGAGCGTCAAGCACCGCCGGATCGTCGGTCCCACCCTCGACACCGCTGTTCCAGGAAAAATTCTCATCCGTGCCGTCGCGGTTATTTTCACCGTTGGC
>JAYTTA010000518.1:0-13247 GCA_043745345.1 Acetobacteraceae bacterium
AGGCCCAGCAGGGTAAAGATGTAGAGCGTGCCGAACATCACCGGGTAGTCGCGCCGCAGCGCGGATTCAAAGCCCAACAGCCCGAGTCCGTCGAGCGAGAAGACGATCTCCACCAGCAGCGCCGACGAGAACAAAAGGCTGATGAACGCGGCGGGAAAGCCTGCCACCACCAGCAGCATGGCATTTCGAAACACGTGGCCGTACAGCACACGGTTTTCCGGGGCGCCCTTCGCGCGGGCGGTGGTGACATACTGTTTTCGAATTTCCTCCAGAAAGGAATTCTTGGTCAGCATCGTCAGGCTGGCGAAGCCGCCGACCACCAGAGCGATCGTCGGCAGCACCATGTGATACAGATAGTCGCCGGCGCGGGCGAAAAAGCTCCAGTTCTCCGATCCGGCGCTGGTCAGGCCGCGCAGGGGGAACCACTGCACGAACGACCCGCCGGCGAACAGCATCACCAGCAGGATGGCGAACAGGAAACCCGGAATGGCGTAGCCGACCAGGATGATGCCGGAGGAGACCAGATCGAACCGGGTGCCGTCACGCACCGCCTTTGCGATGCCGAGCGGGATCGAGACGAGGTAGACAAGCAAGGTCGACCAAAGGCCCAGCGAAATGGATACCGGCATCCTCTCGCCGATTAGCCGGATCACCGTTTGATCGCGAAAGAAGCTGCGGCCGAAATCGAACGTCGCGTAGTGCCGCAGCATGTCGAAAAACCGGGTCAGCGGCGGCTTGTCGAAACCGAACATCTTGTTGATGTCGGCAAGCAAGGCCGGGTCCAGCCCCCGCGCACCGCGATAGCCGCCGGCCTGCGTCGGGGTGGAGGCCTCCTGACTTTGCCCGGTCAGCCGGGCGGAGGTGTCGCCCTTGCCACGCAATTCGGCGATCATCTGTTCGACCGGGCCGCCCGGCGCGAACTGCACCACGGCGAAGTTGATCGCGATGATGCCGACCAGGGTTGGTATCACCAGCAATAGTCGGCGCAGCAGATAGGCGCCCATCAGTGAGCAAGCATGGGGCTTGGCCCCAAACCCCGGCAAGGGACTAGTCCCCTGCATGCCATTGACTTAGGGAGGGGTTCCAAGGGCTTGCCCTTAGCGGGGTCGAAGGGCAGCCCCCCCGCCTTGCTTCTAATTGCCGCCATGGCTAGTTGCCACCACGGCGCGCCGCATCGGTGGCGGCAGCCAGGGCGGCGTTCACCCACCAGGTGTCCATCGCGACCCCTGTGCGGACCGGCACATTGGGCCGGCCGAAACGGTTCCAGTAGGCGATGCGGGTGTATTGCGTATGCCAGTGCGGCACCACGTACCAGCCGGCCAGCAGCACGCGGTCGAGCGCGTGCGCGGCCACGATCTGACGGGCGTAATCGGGTGCGTTGACCAGCTTGGTCACGAGCGCATCGACCGCCGGGTCGCAGATGCCCATGACATTGTCGCCGCCCTCCTGCTTGCCGCTGGCGCAGGACCAGAAGCCAAGCTGCTCGTTGCCGGGACTGGCGCTCTCGCCCATTACCACCACGGCCATGTCGAAGTCGAAGCTGTCGGTCAGCCGCTGATACTGGGCCGGATCGACCGTGCGCACGCGGGCCTCGACGCCGAGCTTCTTCAGGGTCTCGACGTAGGGGAGTGCCACGCGCTCGAACGAGGGCTGGTCGAGCACGATCTCGAAGCTCATCTGATGGCCCTCGGCATCGACCAACTTTCGATCTTTGACGGTCCAGCCGGCCTGCTTGAACAGATCAAGCGCGGTGCGCAGCTCCTCGCGGTTGTTACCGGAGCCATCGGTGACCGGCAGGGTGAAGGGCTGGGTGAACAAAGTCGGCGGCACCTTGTCGCGAAAATTCTCGAGCAGGGCGAGTTCGGCGCCTTCAGGGACACCGGAGGATTCCAGGTCGCTGTTGCTGTAGTAAGAGCTGGTGCGGGTATAGGCGCTGTAGAACAGGTTCTTGTTGGCCCATTCGAAGTCGAACACCCAGGCGAGGGCCTTTCGCACGCGGACGTCGGAAAATAACGGCCGGCGAACGTTGAAGGCAAAGCCCTGCATGCCGGTTGGCAGGTGGTGGCGAATTTCCTCCTTCTTCACCAATCCTTTCTGCACCGCCGGAAAGTCGTACGCGGTGGCCCACTGCTTGGCAATGTTCTCCTGCCGGAAATCGACCTGGCCGGCTTTGAACGCCTCCAGCGCCACCGTCGCATCTCGGAAATACTCGACCGTGATAGTGCCGATGTTCTGCGTACCGAGCCCGGTCGGCATGTCACGCGCCCACCAGTCGGGCACGCGCTCGTAGGACACGATGCGGCCGAATTCGAATTTGCCGATCCGATAGGGGCCGGAGCCGAGCGGCGGCTCGGTCAGCGGCTTGGTGAAGTCGCGCGATGCCCACCAGTGTTTCGGCAGGATCGGCATCTCGCCCAGGATCAGCGGCAGTTCCCGGTTACTCGTCGATTTGAACCGGAACTCAACCCGATGCGGGTTGATGGCCTGTACTTCGGTTACATCGGCGTAGTATTGTCGGTAGAACGGCCGGCCCTTCTCGCGCAACGTGTTGAAGGTCCAGACGACATCTTCGGCGGTGACCGGATGGCCGTCATGAAACTTCGCTTCCGGGCGAAGGTCGAAGGTGACGCCGAGCTTGTCGGCGGGGAGCTCGATCGCCGAGGCAAGATGGACATAGGCGGTGCTTGCCTCGTCGGCGGAGGCGCGCAGCAGCGTGTCATAAAGCCGGGTGATGTCGGCGGCGCTGCCGCGCAACACGAATGGATTGAAGCTGTCGAAGCTGCCGACCGCCGACAGCGCCATGGTGCCTCCTTTCGGCGCGGCGGGATCGGCGTAGGGAAAGTGCGTGAAATTCGCCGGCAGCGCGGGAGCGCCGAGCATCGAGAACGCGTAGGTGCGAACGGTTTCCTGTGCGCGGGCCGGCATGGCGCAGATCAGCAAGGCCAAAGCGAAAATCAGACGCATGGACGGCTCCTTCGGCCTTATCCTGCCAGCAAGGCAAGCACGGGTGCCAGCAATCGTTCGTCACCGACTGCGAGCACGCGCCCGTCGCTGGCCGGCGTCAGGTTCTCGCCGGACCAGTCGGTGATGCGGCCGCCGGCGCCCTCGACGATCGGGATCAGAGCCGTCCAGTCCCAGATTTTCAGGTCCGCCTCGGCGATGATGTCTATTTGTCCGAGCGCCAGTAGGCCGAAGGCATAGCAGTCGCCGCCGTAGCTGACGCGCCGGGCTGCGGCTACCAGACGGTAGAACGCGGCCAGCTCGTCTGGCGCGAACATGTCCGGCGACGTGCAGGAAAGCTCGGCGTCCGCCAGCCGCGCGCAGGGCCGGCAGCCGGCCTGGCCGCCTAACGGCCCACGGAACCACGTTGGGTGGCCAGCGGTGCCAACCCAGCGCTCGCCGGTCATTGGCTGGTCGATAACGCCGAGGACCGCTCGTTCGCCATCCAGCAGCCCCACCAGGGTGCCGAACATCGGCCGACCGGTGATGAAGGCGCGGGTGCCGTCGATCGGATCGAGCACCCAGCGGAACCTCGCATCCGGGCGATCCAGGCCGAATTCCTCACCTAGCACGCCGTGATCGGGCAGCCGTTCAGCCAGCATCGCGCGCATCGCCTGCTCGGCGCGGCGGTCGGCGATGGTCACCGGGCTGTTGTCGGCCTTGACCTCGGCATCCGGCACGGCGCGAAAGAAGGGCCGGATCACGGCACCGGCCAGATCGACAGCGGCCTCGGCGATGGCGACCAGCCGGTTCAGTTCCAGGTCAGGGATCATCGACTCTCCGGCCCGGCGTTGCACGACGGTTGGCGCAAATCTAAGGTGCGCCGCAACATACGAAGCCGGTGGCGCCGGTTCAACCCACTCGGCCGCGGATACGAATTTGAACCCGATCGTCATCATTCCCTCCCGCATGGCCTCGACCCGGCTTCCGGGCAAGCCGCTGGCGGACATCTTTGGCATTCCGATGATCGTCCATGTGCTGCGGCGGGGGATCGAGGCGGCGATCGGCCCGGTCGCCGTTGCCTGTGCCGAGCCGGAGATCGCCGACGCGGTGCGGGCCGTCGGCGGCATCGCGGTGATGACCGATCCGCTGCTGCCGTCCGGCTCTGACCGCGTCCATGCCGCGCTGGCGACGCTCGACCCGTCCGGCGCGCATGACGTGGTGGTAAATCTGCAGGGCGATTTTCCAACGATTTCGGCCGAGCAACTGCGTGCGGTGATGCTGCCGCTGTCCGACGCGCGAGTCGATATCGCCACCCTTGTCGCGCCAATCACCAGCGACGAGGAAGCCAATCTCTCTTCCGTGGTCAAGGCGGCGTGCGTGTTCGAGCGTGGCCGCGCGACCTCTCCGGCGCTATACTTCTCGCGCGCGCCGATCCCCTGGGGGGAAGGTCCACGTTGGCACCATATCGGGATCTACGCGTTCCGCCGGGCAGCATTGGCACGGTTTGTCTCGTTGCCCGAAAGCCCGCTGGAACATCGGGAAAAACTGGAGCAGCTGCGCGCGCTGGAGGATGGCATGCGCATCGTCTGCGCCCGGATCGAGCACGGCCCGTTCGGGGTCGATACCCCGGCCGACCTGGAACGGGCCCGCGAGCTGCTGGGGACGATTTGAAATGACCGGGGTGATCGCCTTCCAGGGCCTGCTCGGGGCCTATTCCGATCTTGCCTGCCGCGCAGCATTCCCGGGCATGACGACGTTGCCGTGCGAGAGTTTCGAGGCGGCGATCGACGCGGTGACGGCCGGGCAGGCCGGGCTGGCGATGCTGCCGTGCGAGAACAGCCTGGCCGGGCGGGTGCCGGACATCCACCATCTGCTACCCGGCTCTGGCCTGTTCGTCGTCGGCGAGCATTTCCAACGGGTCGAGCACTGCCTGCTCGGCGTTCCCGGCGCCACCATCGCCGGGCTTTTGCGCGCCCATTCCCATGCGGTGGCGCTCGGCCAGGTGCGGCACCTGTTGCGGGATCTGAAGCTGGCGCCGGTGGTGCAGGCCGACACTGCGGGAGCCGCGGCGCTGATCGCCGGCTGGGGACGCCCGGAGGAGGCGGCGATCGCATCGTCGCTGGCGGCCGAAATCTACGGGCTGGACATATTGCGTCGCAACGTCGAGGACGCGGTGCACAACACGACGCGGTTCTACGTCATGGCCAAACAGGCGACGCCGCCCAGGCCCGATATTTCCGATCTGATGACAACCTTCGTGTTCCGCGTCCGCAACGTGCCAGCGGCGTTGTACAAGGCGCTGGGCGGGTTCGCCACTAACGGCGTCAACATGACCAAGCTGGAGAGCTACATGCTGGCCGGCCATTTCACCGCGACGCAGTTCCTGTGCGACGTGGACGGGCATCCTGAACAACCTGGCCTGCGCCTGGCCCTGGAAGAATTGCAGTTCTTCTCCAGCGAGGTGCGGGTTCTAGGTGTTTATCCAAAGGCTTCTTTTCGTTTGTAGAGCGGTTCCGAGGGGCTAGCCCCTCGGCGGGTCTGGGCGTGGCGGGCAAAGGTTCCGACTAGCCGGCTTCGGCTAGGTGGAATGCCCGCGGAGGGAGCGCCCAGCCTTGCTTGCTACTTCAATATGCGTGATTTCTTGTAGGGTTTTGACCTGGATCGCGGTTGCCAAAATACTGCGATGGCAGGTGGTATGATCCTGTTCAAAGCAAAGCAGGCAGCAGCACGTGGTTTGGGCCAGGGCGATGGCCTGGGTGAATACCACCTGTGCCCGGTCCGACCTCATGTGCTCGGCGAAGATTTCGCGCATCTGTTCCGGATGGCCCGAGCGCACCGCCTGGCGACCTTCCTTGGGCGTGCCGAGGCCGTGCAGGTGGACGTAGCCGATGCCGTGTTCCGCCAGCCCGGCGGCGAGCAGTGTCTTGAAAAAGCCGGGTTTTCGCGACGAGGCGATGGCGCGGACGTCGATCAACAGCTCGACCCGGGCATGGCGCAGCGTTGCGATCATGTCGCCGGCGATGGTTCCCTCATAGCCGATCGTCAGCAGTTCTTTCATTGCGGCGACAGCAGCACGGCCAGCTGGTCGCTCAGTTCGGCCACGGCGGCGCTCATGGCGGCGACCAGGTTTTCGGTGCCGGCCGATGCGGGCTGCCGGACGATGCGGAAGCTGCGCGTGATGGCCGCGTTCCGGTCGTCCGGCGCGATCGACGCCTGGCCGACGAGAACGACGTCGCCTGCCGGATCGGGATCGAGCCGCTGCACGTCGATGCTGACGACAATGGGGGATTTCTGGGTGATGCCGCTGCTGTCGGTGTAGACCGTTTTGTCAGGCAGACGGGAGGCCAGGTTGGCGGCCAGCACCCGTTCCAGCATGCGCCCGAGCGGCTCCGCCCAGCGCTGCTCGTCGGTCACGGTCACGCGGTAGGGGCTCGCGTTGCGCACGATGCCGTTGCGGTCGAGATAGCGTGCCAGGTTGATGCGGCGCAGCTCGACGGCACCCGGCCGGGTGTGCAGCACGTTGCCCGGTTCGGCTGCCAGGGTGAACAGCACCGGGTCCGGGCTGGCGCAAGCGCCGACCACCAGCAGCAGGGCGGCGGCGAAGGCTCGGCCTACAGGAGACTTGCGCATCCTTATCGGTCACCGCTGTCGGCGGCGGAGCCGGTGCGGCCGCGGACCAGCGCGCTGGGGTGCTGGTCGAGGTAGTCGGCCAACATGCGCACCGAGCGCGCGGCATCGCCGACCTCGCCCAACAGCCGGTCGAGGTCGCGTTTGAACCCGGAACCACCGCCGTAGCTGAGATCCACGCTGCCGACCAGCTTGTCGGCGCGTTCGGCGGTGTCCTGCAGCGACCGCGCCAGTTCCGGCAGCCGCTTCAGCACCGGCGTCACGCCGCTACCGAGCTGGTGCACCAGCTGCCTGGTGTCGGCCAGGGTATCGGATAGGCTCTGGAGGGACTGGCGCAGGGCCGGCGCGTGGGTGAGCTCGTTGGCGCCGGCTAGGGTGTCGTTCAGGTTTTTGGCGATTTGCTCCAGCGGCAGCGCGGCCAGGGTGTCGGCGAGGTGGCCGGCGCTTTGGATGATGCCGTCGAAGCCGCCATTGACGCTTGGCAGCACGACGATGCCGTTTTCGGTTACCTCTGCGTTTGGCGCATCGGCTGGTGCATCGGGCGGCAGCTCCAGGCTGACCACCATCTGCCCGGTCAGGTAGTTGGTGGTCTGCAACTGCGCCCGTAGCCCCCTTTTGACCAAGGCGTGGGCGACGGCAGGGGTGTCCTCGGTCGGGTTCTCACTCTCCTGCAGCAGGCGTTCGGGCTGGATCTCTATCTGCACCGCGACCTTCGGCGGCAACAACAGTTTCGGATCGAACATCAGCTGGATCGACGACACCGTGCCGACCTGCAGGCCAAGCGTTTCCACCGGCGCGCCGACCGCGAGGCCGCGCACCGAGCCATTGAAGTAGATCATGAACGGGACCCGTCGCTTGTAGCCGGCGTTGGCGGCGCTGGCGGCATCGGCATAGAGCGGGAATAGGGTGTCGGGGGCCGCCACCGGGGTCGCGCGGCCTTCCTCGGAGGTGTCGAACGCAATCTCGCCCGACAGCAACGCCTGCAGGCTGTCGAGCCGCAGGCTGACACCGGTGGCTCCGAGATTGACCGAGACGCCTGAAGAATTCCAAAACTTGGTGTTGGCATGGACAAACGCGTCATACGGGCTTCGGACGAAGATGTTGAGCGTCAGGCCTTCGCCACGTGGACCAAGCTCGTAGCCCAGCACCTCACCAGCCGGGATGTCGCGGTAGGAGAGCGGCGAACCGGCGGAGATGCCTCCGATGCGTGAGGCGGTCAGCTTGAAGGTGCGGCCGGGCTCGTCCGAGCGCAACGCAGGCGGTTCCTCAAGTCCGTTGAAATCGAGCTTCTCCGGACTGCCGGGTAGCCCCGGATCGAGCCCGATATAGGCGCCGGACAGCAGGGTATCGAGCCCCGAGACGTTGTTCAGCGAGAAGCGCGGCCGCACCACCCAGAACCGTGTCTGCTCGGTCAGATAGGGCAACGCCTCGCGCTGCATCCGCACCCGAACATCGACCCGACCGCGGTCGTGGCTCAGGACGACGCTCTCAACGGTGCCGAGATCGACTGCCTTGTGGCGGACCTTGGTCTGGCCGGCGGTGATGCCGTCGGCGGTGGCAAAGTTTAGTGTCACCATCGGGCCGCGGTCCTTTAGCGCCTTCCAGCCGAGGAAGGCGGCGATCAGCACGGCAACTATAGGGATCAGCCAAATGATCTGGAACTGCCGCCGGCGGGATATTTTCGCCTGCAGCAGCGGATCATTAGGGTGGTCGCTCATGCGTGAAGGTCCGCGCTGTCATCGCGCGCGCCGGCGGCGTCCCACATCAGTCGTGGATCGAACGCCATGGCGGCTAGGATGGTCAGGATCACCACGGCGCAGAACGACAGCACGCCGGCGCCCGGCTGAACGGACGCGACGGCGCCGAGCCGCACCAGGGCGGTGAGAATAGAGATCATGAACACGTCGACCATAGACCACCGTCCAATCACGTCGATGATGCGATAGAGCCGGGTGCGCTCCACCAAGCGGTCGCGCTCCGCCATGCGTGTCGAGAGCAGCAGCCAGGTCAGGCCGGCCAGCTTCATCACCGGCACGGTGACGCTGGCGAAGAACACCAGCAGAGCCAGCGGCCACATGCCGGCACCGGCGAGCTCCATCACGCCGCCGACGATGGTGGAGGGGGCGCCGTGGCCAAACTGGGTGAAGGTCAGCACCGGCTGGATGTTGGCCGGCACATACAATATGGCAGCAGTGATCGCGAAGGCGGCGGTGCGGGCCACGCTGTTCGGCTTGCGGTGGTGCAGCTGGTCGCCGCAACGCGGGCAGGCGCTTCGTTCGGCCGCCTGCCAGGAAACCAGTCCGCATGTGTCGCAGCCGATCCGGCGCGCGGCCGGTCTACCGGCCTGTGCCGGTGCAATGACGGCGCCGGCGCTGCGTGCAGTGATGCCCCGCGCGCCCAACGCCTCCCAGATGCCCTCACGGTCGAGCACCGAGTCGGCCGCCGCCATCACGATCATCAGGGCGCCGAGCGCATAGACCGCACCGCCGACATCGACATGCGCCAGATCGACCAGCTTGGTGTAGGCCACGAACACGCCGAGCAGGAAGACCTCGACCATCGACCACGGCGACAGCTTCTCGACCCACCGGAACACGACGTAAAGATGTCTCGGCGGATGGCGCAGGCGCAATCCGATCAGCACCCAGGCCATCGCCGCCAGCTTGGCGACCGGTGCGGCAAGCGTGGTGATCAGGACAACGAGCCCGATCTCCCACATGCCGTGCTGTTCCAGCTGGACGGGGCCGCTCAGCAAGGTGGTCCGCAGCGTGCGGCCACGGACCTCAAGATCAATGAACGGCATGCCCGCGGCCAGGATGAACAGCACCAGCCCAGTTAGTGCCATCGCCAGCGCGCGGCTTTGCGGATCGGCGATGTGGCGGCGGAGCACGGCCTCGCAGCGCGGGCAGGTGGCGACCTGGCCGCGGACGATTTTTGGCAGATGCTGGAACAGGCCGCAGTTCGGACATTCCCGCAGGCTTAAGTCCAACTCGGTCCGACCGGCCTTGGCCATGGCGTGGATGTCTGTCATCGATTGCTTGTCATGTTCGCGATAGGTAGCAGAAAGCGCCCTGGGGTACCTGTCTTTGTTGGGGCATCCTCGCGACGTGGCGACGAATTCGCCAAAGCTTCACTTCACGGCCGGGCGGTTCCGGCTACCGAAGCCATGTTCGAGACCTGGAACGATCTGTCACGGGGTCGCGTTCCCGTGGGCCTGACGCCGTTCAACCAACATAGCAGGAGATCATCCAATGAGCATGTTCGGCTCGATTTTGTCTAAGATCTGGACCGCCGCTGGTGCGACGCCTGCGGCCGCGGCGCCTTCGGGTTCCGCTGCCGGAGTGCCGCCGACGACGGTGTCGGCCGGCGACGCAGCCGCACAGCCGCAAGTCGATGTCGAGGCAGTGCTGACCGAGATGGCGGCCAGCAACGGCCAAACGCTGAACTGGCACCAGTCGATCGTCGATATGCTGAAGCTGCTCGGCCTCGACAGCAGCCTTGACTCGCGAAAACTGCTGGCGAACGAGTTGGGCTATACCGGCGACGCCAACGACTCGGCCACGATGAACGTTTGGCTGCACAAGGCGGTCATGCAGCAGCTGGCGCAGAACGGCGGCAAAGTGCCGGATAGCCTGAAGGTTTAGAAGGTTGGGCGCTCCCGGGCGGGTTCGGGGCGGAGTAGGCAAAGGTTCCGACTGACTGTATTGGTCAGTTGGAATGCGTGGGGAGGGAGAGCCCTATCCTTGTTAATGCACTGAGCCGTCGCCCTGCAGCGGCTTGACCGAGCCGGAGATCTTGTTGCCCTTCAGCATTGCCTCGGTGGCAGTGAGGTTGCGCACGAAATAAGTGCTGAAATCGCCAGTATTTCGGAAATTGTTACCCTCGATGATGATCTCGCGGGTCGGATTGCTGATGCCCTCGGCGCCAATGACGATGGCGGCGCTGTGGTTCTCCGCCATCGGCCCCTTCTGCATGGTGTTGCCGCGAACCACCAGGTCGCCGCCGTTGGGCACGTCAATCAGATAGCTCGCGGTGCCCTCGGCGCCATCGGCGATGGTGTTGTCGATGATCTCGGTGCGCAACGCGCGCGATTTGATGTGGTGGCCCTGCCGGGTATTGGTGAACTTCGAACGCTCGACCCGCAGCAGGTCGAGCTTGTTGACGTAGATGCCATGCGCGCAGGTCGGCGCGCAGACGCCGTTGCGGTCGAACTCGCTGTCGAGGATAGTAAGGGTGCCGCCGACGCTGCCGGTCAGGATGCCGTCCTGATTGTTGATGAATTTGACATGGTCGACCACCATGTTCGGTGCCTCCATGCGGATGCCGGCGCCGTTCATGTCCGGCACCCGGGCCCGTTGCAGGGTAAGGTTCCGGATCGTCGTGTTGGCGCCCGTCACCACGAACAGCGCCTTGCCTTGACAGGTCTTGTCGGTGATGACCGCGGTGGCGTTGGGGTCGGTGCCCTCGATGGTGATATTCTTCTTGTTCCACACCACGCAATCGAAATACTCGCCCGGCGCGATCGTCACCCGGTCGCCGTCTTGGACGTGGGCGGCGGCATCGGACGGCGCTTTGTATTCCTTGTCGGCGCCGACCTCGAGCGTTCGGGCCTGGCCGGGAACCGCGGTGCAGGCCGACATCAGCGCCAGCACGGCGCCGAGCAGGCAATGGCGGGAACTGCGCAGGGAAAAGCTGAAATTCGGCATCGGCGATAAAACTCCTCGCGACCAATTTGCGTCTGAGCCAATAGCCCATGCAAGGAAGATTGGGTAGAGATTCCGGGTGTCAGCCTGGTCGCCGCCGATGCGTGCTTCGCATGGCGGTAAGATGAAGGATGACCTGAGAAGACATTTCGATCATAACGCGCGGCGGACCGCCGCGCGCATTTGAAAGAAAATCAGGCATTCGATGGATATTTTTCCGTATTTGCTCGACGTGTTGCTGACCGTGGTGGCTGCCTACTGGTTTGTGGTCAACATGCGAAGGGAGCCGGGTAGCCCGACCACCGGATTGTTCCGCTACCATGAAATCCTGGAACAGAACCTACCGAAACCATCCACCACGAATCGGCCGGCGCGCTATCGGCCCGTGCCGACCGTCGTCGCGAAGATCGTTTCGACATCGCTGCCCGCGGCCGCCGGAAGGCGCGCCCCGCGTGCCCCGCGCGCGGGCGGGTAGGCCACCATGCGCGGCATCGCCTATTTCCTGATGTTTCTCGCCATGTTGCCGGCGGCGTTCTCGGCGGCGCCGGCGGCGATGATGCTTTGGGTTTGGACGACGCTGGCGGCGCCGCAAGCCTACATCTTCGGACCGCTGGCTGGCCTGCCCTACAACAAGATCGTGGTCTTCGTCGGCGTATTCGCGCTGATGATCGATCGTGGCCGCAAGCGACTCTACTTCGATACCTATTTCGTACTGTTGACGCTGTTCATGATCCAGGCCGCGCTGTCGTTCACGTTCGGCCTGACCGCGACGGATCGGACCTACGAGCTCGCAGACAAGGCCTGGAAGATCTACCTGCTCTGTCTGTTCGCCGCGGCGACGCTGCAGGGCCGGCTCCAGGTCCATCTCCTGGTTATCGCGATCTGCCTTGGCGCCGGGGTCCATGGCATTATCGAGGGCATAAAATTTCTCCTTTCAGGAGGCGGCCACATCGTCGTCCCATCCTCGGTGTTCGGCGACAACAATAGCTTCGGCCTGTTCATGCTGATGACCGTGCCGCTGCTGATCTATCTCCGGCAATACTCGGCGGCGCCGGTCGTGCGGCTTGGCACGACGGCCGGCGTGCTGCTGAACCTGGTCGGCATCGTGGCCACCGGCTCGCGCGGCGCCTTCATCGGGATGGTCGCCGTCACCCTGGCGATGATCCAGCAGAGCAGGCGCAAGTTCGTCATCATCGTGACCATCCTGGCGATTGCCGGCGGCCTGGCCTATGTCACGCCGACCCGGCTGTACGAGCGCGCCGACAGTATTCGGTCCGCCGACCAGAGCGACTCTTTCATGAGCCGGGTGATGTCGTGGAAGATGAACACGTTGCTGGCGCTGGACCGGCCGCTGGTTGGCGGCGGGTTCTCGGCGATGGAGGATCCAAAGGTCTTTTCTCGCTATATTGGCCAGTTTGGACTGCTCGACATCCTCCCGACCGACGTACCGGTGATCACTCGGGCCGCGCACAGCATCTATTTCGAGGTGCTGGGGGATCTTGGCTTTTCCGGTCTGGTCCTGTTCCTTGGCATCCTGGTATCTGCTTTCTGGAACTTGCGTGCCGTGCGGCGGGAAACATTTGGACGGCCGGCTCTGCAATGGGCTTTTGACCTAGCCGGATATTTGCGCCTGGCGATGATCGCCTATGCAGTATCCGGAGCGGCGCTCAGCGTGGCCTATTCCGAATTGGCATTCGTGATGTTCACTCTTGTCTCGGCATTGAGGAAAATCGTATCTGAAGAAGTCATCGCGAAACGTCCAGTTAGCGCCCGCAGCCTGACGGCGAGCCGCGCGGATGAAGCAGGGGTAATCGCGCGGCTTTGACGATCATGCAACGACCTGCACCTGACTGAGCCTCCGTTTTGTTTCATAAAACTAGATAGTTTGTGACTATACGTTCGTTTTTTATGTTATGAATAAAGAATAAAAATTTGAGGGCAAGTCTTGACCGCGATCCCGCCTTGCCTCAGGCG